>NZ_DLSO01000061.1:0-4241 GCF_002500165.1 Gordonia sp. UBA7860
CTACGACCTCGAGTACGGCACAGCTCGGCTGGAGATCCCGGCGAGCGGCATCGACATCACCGGCCGGCGCGTGCTGATCGTCGACGACGTCCTCGCAACGGGTGGAACCGCTGTCGCGGCGTCGAAACTCATGGGTTTGGCGGGTGCGTCTGTTGTCGGGGTCGCGGTGATCATGGAACTCGCCGATCTCGGCGGGCGCGCGAAGATCGCTGCCGAACTCGGCCCGGATGTGACCCTGCACGCGATCACCGAGGACCGCTGAGCCCGGTCGGTCCGCAGCGCACGCCACGCCCGGCGTCGGCGCCGGATTAGACTCGTCACATACGGTGTTGAAATCTTCCGGGATCAGTTCTCATCGGTCGATGTCAGCGTGTCGGTTCTCACGACCTGACGTCCGGAGAAGACGCACCACGAGAAGGAGGCAGCATGGCGAATGAGACCGAGGCGGCCGTCGCTCGTGAGCGGGTCACGCCGACCGCCCCCGCGGAGCAGGCCCGTCCCGCTGCTCCCGCCCCGGTGAGTGCGCCCGATAACACTGGGGCCACCGAGCCGGCTGCTCCCGCCGACACCACGCATGCCTCGGCGTCGCGGCGCGTTCGCGCGCGCCTCGCACGTCGGATGACCGCGACCCGCAGCTCGGTCCGTCCGGTCCTCGAACCGCTGGTCACCCTGCATCGGGAGATCTATCCCAAGGCCGACATCGCGCTTCTGCAGCACGCCTACGACGTCGCCGACGAACGCCATCGTGGTCAGAACCGGAAGTCGGGCGATCCATACATCACCCATCCGCTCGCGGTCGCGACGATTCTCGCCGATCTCGGGATGGACACCACCACGCTCGTCGCCGCGCTGTTGCACGACACCGTCGAGGACACCGGCTACACACTCGAGGCGCTCGAGAGTGAGTTCGGTGCCGAGGTCGCCCATCTCGTCGACGGCGTGACCAAGCTCGACAAGGTGGCCCTCGGCAGCGCAGCCGAAGCCGAGACGATCCGCAAGATGATCATCGCGATGGCACGCGATCCGCGGGTTCTCGTGATCAAGGTCGCCGACCGCCTCCACAACATGCGCACGATGCGCTTCCTCCCGCCGGAGAAGCAGGCGCGTAAGGCTCGCGAAACGCTGGAAGTGATTGCGCCGCTTGCCCATCGGCTCGGCATGGCGACGGTCAAGTGGGAACTCGAAGACCTCTCGTTCGCGATTCTGCACCCGAAGCGCTACGAGGAGATCGTGCGGCTCGTTGCCGACCGCGCGCCCTCGCGCGACACCTATCTCGCTCGTGTGCGCGCCGACATCAACAACGCGCTGTCGTCGGCCAAGATCACCGCGACGGTCGAGGGCAGGCCCAAGCACTACTGGTCGATCTATCAGAAGATGATCGTCAAGGGTCGCGACTTCGACGACATCCACGATCTCGTCGGTATGCGCATCCTGTGCGACGACGTGCGTGACTGCTACGCAGCGGTCGGCGTCGTGCATTCGCTGTGGCAGCCGATGGCCGGACGTTTCAAGGACTACATCGCTCAGCCGAGGTTCGGCGTGTACCAGTCGTTGCACACCACGGTCATCGGGCCGGAGGGCAAGCCACTCGAGATTCAGATCCGCACCAACGACATGCACCGCACCGCCGAATTCGGTATCGCCGCGCATTGGCGATACAAGGAGGGCGGCTACCGGGATCGCAAGGGACGCAAGACCGATACGGCTGAGATCGACGACATGGCGTGGATGCGTCAACTTCTCGATTGGCAACGAGAAGCCGCCGACCCCGGCGAGTTCCTCGAGTCGCTGCGCTACGACCTCGCCGTCAAGGAGATCTTCGTCTTCACGCCGAAGGGCGACGTCATCACGCTGCCCGCGGGCTCGACGCCCGTCGACTTCGCCTACGCGGTGCACACCGAGGTGGGGCACCGATGTATCGGTGCACGGGTCAACGGCCGGCTCGTCGCGCTCGAACGCGAACTCGAGAACGGCGAAGTCGTCGAGGTGTTCACGTCGAAGGCTCCCAACGCCGGGCCGAGCAAGGACTGGCAGAACTTCGTCGTCTCGCCGCGCGCGAAGGCCAAGATCCGCCAGTGGTTTGCCAAGGAGCGTCGTGAAGAGGCTCTGGAAACCGGCAAGGACGCCATCGCGAAAGAGGTTCGACGAGGCGGGCTGCCGTTGCAGCGCTTGATGAGCGCCGAGTCGATGGCCGCGATCGCCAAGGAACTGCGCTACGCCGACGTCAGCGCGCTGTACACGGCTGTCGGCGAGAACCATGTGTCCGCACGGCACGTCGTGAATCGTCTCGTCTCGTCCCTCGGTGGAATCGACGACGCCGCGGAGGAGATCGCCGAGCGATCGACACTGTCGACGATGCCCTCGCGTACGCGCGCCGGGGGCGATGCGGGTGTGGTCATCGAGGGTGTCGACAACGTCCTCATCAAACTTGCGAAGTGTTGCACACCGGTTCCTGGAGACGACATCCTCGGCTTCATCACGCGCGGCGGGGGCGTCAGCGTGCACCGCACCGACTGCACCAACGCGGGTGAACTGCGCCGCCAGGACGAACGAATCATCCCTGTGACCTGGGCGCCGTCGCCCGAGTCGGTGTTTCTGGTCGCCATCCAGGTGGAGGCCCTCGACCGACATCGGCTGCTGTCGGACGTGACCAAGGTGCTCGCCGACGAAAAGGTGAACATCCTCTCGGCGTCGGTGACCACCAGCCGCGACCGCGTCGCGGTCAGCAAGTTCACCTTCGAGATGGGCGACCCCAAACACCTCGGCCACGTACTGAACGTCGTGCGCAACGTCGAGGGCGTGTACGACGTCTACCGCGTGACCTCCGCGGCGTAGCTGCGCACACTTGACGTCCCGGAGCGCACACTCGACAAGATGAAGCGCACACTCGACGTCCCGGAGCGCACACTCGACACAAAGAAGCGCCCAGTCGCGGGGTTGTCCCGCCGACTGGGCGCTTCGTCGCGTCGAGTGGGCGTTTAGTCCAGATCTCCGCCGGTGATCTTGGCCGTGGTGATCTGCACCGGCAGCTTGGGCTTGCCGTCGTTGGCCTCGCCCGACGGTCCGGCAGTCACGCCGCCTGCGGCGACCTTGTCGAGCACCTTCAGGCCCTCGGGGTCGACCTTGCCGACCACCGAGTAGTCGGCCGGGAGCTGACTGTCGGAGATCACGAGGAAGAACTGGCTCGAGCCGGTGTTGCTGCTCTGGCCGCCCTGGTTGCTGTTGGCGATCGCGATGGTGCCGCGGGGGTAGATCACCGACTGTTGCCCGGTCATCTGGTTCGCCTGTCCTGCGGGCTTGAGATCGGTCGGCGGCTCGTCGGGGCTGCTCCAGCCCGGGCCGCCTGCGCCGGTTCCGGTGGGATCGCCACACTGGAGCACCTTGAGCGCCTCGCTCGTGGTCATGCGGTGGCACGGGGTGTCGTTGTAGTACTTGTCGCCGATGAGCGAGATGATCGCGCCCGTGTTGCACGGTGCCGAAGCCCTGGTCAGGGTGATCGGAATCGTGCCCTGGGACGTGTCGAACACGGCCGAGACGTCGCCGGACTTCAGTTGCCGGTCGCCTGGCTTGGGGGCTGTCCGCTTCTTCGGGATGCCCTCGTTGATCATCTTGTTCATCTCGGCCGCGTACTTGCGGTACTCGTCGTGCTGCTCAGCGGGCACACCCTGCGGCGGATCGGTGGGGATCGGCTTGAGACGGTCGGGCTGATCCTGATACTGACACGATGTCCACCGGGCGGCTTCGCGGTCGTCGAGGACCTTCTTCACGATGAGCGTGGTCGCGGTGGCGACGACCGCTACCACCACCACCGTCGAGATCGACGCGATGAGGATCCGCCGACGCTTGCGATCCTGACGCTCGCGTTCGAGTCTGTCCTCAAGCTTCCGCTTGGCGGCTTCGCGGCGTTCCTCGTTGGTGGTCACGCTGGTGAACCCTCCTGAGACGTCTGTCGGGGCGTATGAAATACGGTGCGTATCAAACACGGCGCGTATGAAACACGGCTGTATCGACACGCAAGTGTGCCAGGACACCCTGAGAGTTCACCAGGCAGGTGTGCCGGAGTGTCGTCGAGTGGTGGTCGGAGATGCGCCAGAATGGAGGGTCAGGAGCGACGCGTCATCGGCGCCCGCGTCATGTCGAAGCCGAGGAGAGCACATGCTGATCACCGGATTCCCCGCCGGGATGTTCCAGACCAACTGCTACATCGTGGCGCCCGAGCCCGGTGGCGAGGCGGTCGTCGT
>NZ_DLSO01000053.1:0-16090 GCF_002500165.1 Gordonia sp. UBA7860
CCGTCGCGCGCCCTCATCCAGTCGTCGATCTACGACACGTTCCTCGGCGACGCGATCGAGCGCACGAAGGCGGTGCGGCAGGGCAACCCGCTCGACACCGAGACGATGATCGGCGCGCAGGCGTCGAACGACCAGCTCGAGAAGATCCTGTCGTACATCGAGATCGGCAAGGCCGAGGGCGCGAAGGTGCTCACGGGCGGGTCGCGCGCCGAGCTCGGCGGCGACCTCGCGGGCGGGTACTACGTGACGCCCACGATCTTCGAGGGCAAGAACTCGATGCGGATCTTCCAGGAGGAGATCTTCGGGCCCGTCGTCGCGGTGACCGACTTCTCCGACTTCGACGACGCCATGACGATCGCCAACGACACCCTCTACGGCCTCGGGGCCGGCGTCTGGTCGCGGTCGGGCAACACCGCCTACCGCGCGGGCCGCACCATCGAGGCCGGACGCGTGTGGACGAACACCTACCACGACTACCCGGCACACGCCGCGTTCGGTGGATACAAGCAGTCGGGCATCGGCCGCGAGACCCACCTGATGATGCTCGAGCACTACCAGCAGACCAAGAACCTGCTGGTGGGTTACGCGCAGAACGCCAAGGGCTTCTTCTGATCCTGGCGCCAGGCACGTCGACGCCGCCACGCAACCTTTTTCAGGTTGTGTGGCGGCGTTCGTCGTGTCAAAGCGTGCCCCTCATCGGCCGCGACACGCGTCGCACAAGGTTTTGAGTAGCACTCGGTCTGTCCGTAGGGAACCGACGTTGCCGCAGAGTTCGCATACCTTCGATGATTCGTCCGTCGACGCGTCGATCAGCGCGTCGCAGACATCGCGGGTGAAGTCATCGACGGTCTCGCCGAAATCCACATAGCAGCGCAACGTCCCGTACTTCTCCTTGATCTGTGCGTAGGTGAAATCGGAGGTTACGGAGGTTAGCTGCTGATGTAGCCGAGACAGTAACGGATACCAGCCGATGTTGACCGTGCAGTCCACCTCCGGCGATGCCATCGCCGGAGGCAGCTGCGCCGGGTCGTCGGCCATCAGGCTGCCCCACGGTCCGACACGGGCTGGGCGTCGTCGTCGACGGCGACCCCTGCCAGCGCGGCCAACGCCTCACCCAGGAGCCGGTCGATAGCCGAGTAGACCGTGCCGCAGGACTTCTCGATCTTCTGTGCGTTCTTCTCGATGGCACCGGCGGTCTTTTTGATGTCGTCGATTCCGCGCAGTTGTTCGACGGCGGTGGTGATCTTTTCTTCGGCTGTCGCGATCTCTTGCGCGCCGGATCGGTTTGCTGTCGTGAGCGCGGACGCACGCAGCAGCATGACAACGGTGCGCAGGAGATCGGAATCATCGTTGAGCGGGTCGAAGGCGAGCACAATCCGGCGCTTTCCCAGTACCCGGATTGTCTCACCGCAGTTCTGCTCAACGCTCCGGACGAGCCCGACGGCTGCGTCGGCCTGACGGTTGCGCTCGGCTTCGTCGAAGTACGCCCCCCAACCGTCCCGCTTGGAGTCGGTTACCTCGACGACCACGCGGGCAGCGCCCCCGTCAACGGTAAGTACTCCGTCTCCCTTCTTCGATCGAGGGATTGCTCCGACGGTGGTTCCGGTCTCGCAGTACTCGTCACCGATACCGGCGGCGATGGTCTGAAGGACCTCATGGATCTCGTTCTCGTAGGTACCGCCCTTGATGGGGGAGACCTTGCTGACCGACGCCTTCGCCTCGGCGACCCGCAACGCCGTCACCACGACGTCGAGACGCTCGGACAGCTCCGAATGTTGCTTCGTCAGCTGCTCGGTGAGCGTCTCCTGACGTTTGGCGAGCTCAGCTGAGTGCTTGGCCATCGGCGACGCGGGATCGGCAGGGTCGAACTGCTTGGCAGCCTTGGTCAGCAGTTCGGTGGTGTTCGCCGCCGCGCGCTTGTCCAGATTGGCGGCGAACTGCTCGAGCAGCGGCGCGAACCTGTCGATCACCTCCGGGTCGGTGCCGCCGAACAGACGCTTGAGTTCCGCTTCGGTCTCCTGCCGCATCGAGGTGATCGCCTCGGTCAGCGACTTCCGCGTCGCCTCGTCGGCTTCCCGGAACGCCTTCTGCGCGTCAGCGGCTGCTTTGGTCACGGCCTCCGACGCGGCTTTGACGCTGCGGTCGGTCATCGCTGCGGCTTCCGCTGTCGAGGTGCTCGCCTTGTCACCGAGCTCCGTAATCATGCGTTCCAGTGCCTGTGCTTCCTGTGCCTGACCGGTGGCCGAGAGCGCGTGGGCGCCGACGGTGAGCGCCTTGGTCACAAACTCGCCGAGATCAGCCTCGGCCAAGGTCGTGAGGTCATCGACGAGCGCGCCCCGTTCCCCGGTTGTCCATCGCTGTGCCTCACGCACGACGTCCTTGCCGGTCACCGTCACGTTCTCGATCACCACCGACGTGATGTCGGCGTCAAAGTGCGCGGAGCTGGGTGAATTGGTCATGTTGGCCTCCTACGGCTCGCGGCGGCCGCGGATCGGCTGCCGCACCAAGGTTGGAACCGAGGAGAGGGACATAGCAACAGAATTCACTGTTAAGCCCACTTAACAGTGATTCCGTGTGATGGAAGACGATCGCCGACTAGGGTTCTCGTTATTGCCCGCAAGGATTCCACGAGGAGGTGACCGACGGGTGAGCACGTTGACGATGCAGGACATCGCCGTGCTGGCGAGGGTATCGCGGCCGGCCGTCAGCCAGTGGCGGAAACGCCCGGTGGTACGAGGACAACTCATCCCGTTTCCGACGCCGGTCGCCACCGTCGACACAGTTGAGCACTTTGATGAAGCAGACATCATGGCGTGGTTGGAGCGGACCGGCAGAGGGAAGAACCTAGAAGAACAACACCTTGACGTGGGTGCCTACTCGCTGCCCGATGGTGTTCGGTACGACGACGTGGTGCTCCTGTTGGCGCTGTACGCGCTGTCCGGTGTGGACTTGGCAGGAGCGTCACATGCAGACCTCGTGGCCGCGGCAGTCGCAGCCGACCCGACCGATGAATCGATCGCCGGCGAGGTCCGGTCACTCGATGTCGACGCCGACACGTTGACGTTCACCGACCACCTCATCAATGCCTCACTCGGCACCCCCGATGCCCTTGCGCGATTGGAACGTGGACGGCTCGGGAGAGCGCGCAGCGTTCGAGACCTGACCGATGAGGCAATGAGGCTGATGCGCCATGTTGTCGAGGTTGCGGTGACTCACGTCGGCGACGACGTGGCCATCGTGCCGGTCGGTGGATCCGATCTGGCGCTTGCCGTCGCAGATACCGGTGGCCGGCTGGTGGTCGACGGAGGTGTGGGTGATCCACGTGATCTCAGGCGGCGAGCCATTATCGCCCAGGTGGAGACTGACACCGCTGCACGCGGCCCGGCGGTGTCGGTTGTATCGCTCCTCGGAGCCGAGCTCGGGGTCGTCCTGGAAGCCGTCGATGCGGCCTTGCTCGAGCTGAACGACGGAGACGTGGTGGTGATCCTGGCATCGGCAGCTGCGCTTACCGATCACCTCGCCGGCGATCTTCAGCGCCGTAGGTCGGAGACGCTCAAGATCGGCAATACGGTTGCAGCGCTGCGTCTCCCGCGTGGCATGTGGCGCGAGGCGCATCGACAGAGTCAGGCGATGTGGATCTGCAAGGGCGGCGTCGGAGTCGGCCGCCTTCAGGTGGCAGACCTCAACGCCATCGACCCGACAGCACTCGGCGACCTCGCGAGCGACATTGCCGCAGCACTTGACCAAGACGTCCGCAGAGCGTTCCGGTTCACTCGACCGCGAGACATGCTGCGCATCCGAACCAGCGGAACCGTTGTGCCGCAGGGTACTCAGGCCCCGCGCCTGCATCCACGACGTGCCGCATCCCATGCTGATCGAGTCCATGAAGCTACGCTGCAGACGTCTGAACCGGCGCCAACGGTCGACATTCTGATCTCCTCGTCGGCAGGACGGTTTCGGACACAACAGTTTTCGATCGACGAGTTGATCGAACAGAAGCTGGTCACGGTCATGTCCGGCAATCGAATCGATCCAGATGCTGCCGACCCGGAGGGCACCGTTGCCGTGCTGCCCGACCGCCCGTTCCGGCTGGACCCTTTCGACGCCGCCCAGCGCTACCCCCGGGCCCGCCGAACCGAGCCCGGCGACATCGTTCTTGTGGAGAAGCCGGCACCGCGAGCCGTTATCGACACCGCCGGTGGGTCGCTGGTCGCGGCACCGGCAAAGATTCTGCGTATCCATCGCAAGGCACTGTTCGGACCGCACACCATCGCAGCGATCATCAACACGCGCTGCGCACCAGGGTCCGAATGGCGGACCTGGTGCGTACCCGAGTTCACGGCCGACGAAGCGGCTCGCTTGGAAACAGCGTTGACCGAAGTCGCCGACTACCAGCGCGCCGTCGAGCAAAAGGCTGCCGCCGCAAAGGACTTGGTCGGCGCACTCATCGACGGGATCGCCGAAGGCGAGATCTCGCTGGACGCAGACAAGACCACCGCCGGGATAACGGCAACAGCAATCACAGCAAGCACTGAGACAGCGTGAGGGGAAGGGAATCCACACAGATGGCTGCACGACGAAAGGCGGAGCCGACGGCTCCGTCCACGATGAAAGAACTCAAGGACACGTTATGGAAGGCCGCCGACAAACTGCGTGGCTCGCTGTCGGCGAGCCAGTACAAAGACGTGATCCTGGGGCTGGTCTTTCTCAAGTACGTGTCCGACGCTTATGACGAGCGACGCGAAGAGGTACGGCGTGAGCTGACTGCCGACGGCTTCGACGAGGAGCAGATAGACGAGGTCATCGACGACACCACCGAGTATCACGGCGCGGGCGTCTTCGTCGTCCCGCCGATCGCGCGGTGGTCGTTCCTAGCGGACAACGCCAAAGGCTTCACGCCGAGTGACGGCACTCCCGACAAGAACATCGGCCAGCTGATCGACGAGGCCATGGATGCGGTGATCGCCGCCAACAAGTCGTTGGGCGGAACGTTGCCGCGAATCTACAACCGCGACAACATCGATCAACGACGACTCGGTGAACTGGTCGACCTGTTCAACAGCGCTCGGTTCAGTCGCCGGGGCGATCACAAGGCTCGCGACCTGATGGGCGAGGTGTACGAGTACTTCCTCGGCAACTTTGCTCGCGCGGAAGGTAAGCGGGGTGGCGAGTTCTTCACGCCACGCAGCTTGGTTCGGGTGATCGTCGAGGTGCTCGAGCCGACCAAGGGCCGCGTGTACGACCCATGTTGCGGATCGGGTGGCATGTTCGTCCAGACCGAACAGTTCATTTACGAGCACGACGGCGACCCCAAACAGGTGTCGGTGTACGGACAGGAGTCCATCGAGGAAACCTGGCGAATGGCCAAGATGAACCTGGCCATCCATGGCATCGACAACAACGGTCTGGGTTCCCGCTGGGGCGACACCTTCGCACGAGACCAACACGCAGATCTCCAGATGGACTACGTGATGGCCAACCCGCCCTTCAACATTAAAGACTGGTCACGCAACGAAGAAGACCCACGCTGGCGTTTCGGTGTACCACCGGCTCGCAACGCGAACTACGCCTGGCTGCAACACATTCTGTACAAGCTCGCTCCGGGCGGCAAGGCGGGAGTGGTGCTCGCCAATGGGTCGATGTCGTCGAACAGCAACGGCGAAGGCGATATTCGCGCCGAGATCGTTGATGCAGACCTCGTCTCGTGCATGATCGCTCTACCCACGCAACTGTTCCGCAGTACCGGAATCCCGGTGTGCCTGTGGTTCTTCGCCAAAGACAAGACGAAGGGGTCGCAGGGCTCGATAGACCGCAGCGGTCAGGTGCTGTTCATCGACGCCCGCGAAATGGGCTACATGGTGGATCGCGCCGAGCGGGCACTCGCCGGCGAGGAGATCGTCAAGATCGGCGACACCTTTCATGCGTGGCGTGGTTCCTCGTCCGCCGAAGCCAAAGGCATTGCATACGAAGATATTCCGGGTTTCTGCAAGTCGGCGACGCTCGAAGAGATCAAAGTTGCCGGCTATGCACTAACGCCTGGCCGGTATGTAGGGGCGGCCGAGGTTGAGGACGACGGTGAGCCGATCGACGAGAAGATCGCGCGGTTGAAGACGGAATTGTTTGCGGCGCTGGATGAGTCGGCGCGGTTGGAGAAAGTTGTGCGGACGCAGATGGAGCGGGTCGATGGGTGAATGGGAGCAAGTGCGCCTCGGTGACTTGGTCGAGGTCTACAACTCCGAAAGGAGGCCAATCAAATCGACCGACCGTGTGAGTGGTTCTACGCCTTACTATGGAGCGAGCGGGGTGGTCGACTGGGTTGAGGGTCACACCCACGACGGTGAGTTCCTCCTCATTGCCGAGGATGGGGAGAATCTGAGATCCCGTTCGACACCGGTCGCGTTTCGTGCGACCGGTCAGATCTGGGTGAACAATCATGCCCACGTCGTGGCGGGCAAGCGCACATTTGACACGAGATTCCTAGAACACGCACTCGCAAAATGCGATATCTCCGGGTACTTGACTGGGAGTGCGCAGCCGAAGCTGTCGAGAACGGCGATGGAGTCCATCGCGCTGCATGTGCCACCACCCAGTGTCAGGGAGGCGATTGCCGAAGTCCTCGGCGTCCTCGATGACAAGATCGCAGCTAACGAGCGAGTTGGGGTTACTACGAAGGCCCTTCTGCGGGCAGAGTTCGACAAGCTTGGTGTTGTCCCGCGTTCTGACGAAGAGATAGGTGAATGCCGGCTGGATCGGTATGTGCAGCTCAATCCAAGGTTATCAATCCGGCGAACCGGCGATCTTCCATTCCTGGAGATGAAGAACCTTCCAGATCGCTCCATGACGGTGTCGCAGTGGTCGCACCGCGAGGCAAAAAGCGGGGCTAGGTTCATGAATCAAGACACCCTGCTGGCTCGGATCACTCCTTGCTTGGAGAACGGCAAGACCGGCTATGTCGATTTTCTTGCAGAGGATGAGATAGGCATTGGCTCAACTGAATTCATCGTGTTGCGTCCGGCTAAAGGCGTTCCTCCCGCGTTGGTCTACTTCTTGGCGGTGGACGATGACTTTCGAGCTCATGCGATCAGGCACATGGTCGGCACTTCTGGCCGGCAGCGCGTTGCGGCTGGTGACCTGGCCGAGTTCAGATTGCACAGTGTGTCTGCGAGTGCGCTTGAGCGGTTTGGGGAGAGTGCCGGTCCGCTAATGGCTCAGGTAAAAGCCGGCGTGGAGGAGTCGCGGAGGCTCGCCCACACCCGCGACCAGATGCTCCCCCTGCTCATGTCCGGCAAGTTGACGGTCAACGACGTCGAGGACGAGGTCAGCTGCATGGTCTGACTACAGAAAGCATCAGTAGCCGGTCGGAGTGTCAGAGTCACGTGTCAGAGTGTCAGAGTCGGAGGAGGTGAGATGAACACAGTCGATCTCGTGGCTCGTTTGCGCAGGTTGGGGACCGACCTCACGCAGGTGGAGGTCAAGTCGGCGGCAGGCGGTCTGTCCAAGGACGTCGTCGAGTCGCTCAGCGCCTTCGCCAACGGGGATGGCGGAGTTCTACTCCTCGGGCTCTCCGAAACCGACGGGTTCGCGCCTGCACCCGGCTTCGACGCCAAAGCGATCCGTGACGCACTGGCCAATGCTTGTGCCGACCAGATGGAGCCACCGCTGCGACCTGCGATCGAGATCGAGGAGTTCGAGGGCGCACTCATCGTCCGAGTAGACGTCGACGAGATCGACCCGCTGAACAAGCCGTGCTACGTCAAGACGCGCGGCCATCATCAGGGCTCGTTCATCCGCAGCGGCGACGGCGACCGCGCCCTATCCGCCTACGAAGTCGCGCAACTGCTGGCCAACCGCACACAGCCGAAGCACGACCTCGAACCGATCACCGACGCCACGTTGGACGATCTCGACGGCGAACTCGTCGATCGGCTGATCCGTCGGGCCCGAGATCGGCATCCGCGGACCTTTCGCAACCTGGAAACTGAGGAGGCGCTGGCGCGGCTGAACGTGGTCACGCACGTCGACGGTCGGTATGTGCCGACCCTGGCCGGCGTCATCTCGCTGGGCAACTACCCGCAGCAGTTCCTCCCGCAGCTCTTTGTCGCCGTCGTCGTGTCTCCGGGTACCCAGATCGGCGACCAGTCGCCTGACGGAGTTCGGTTCCTGGACAACGTGACCGCCGACGGGCCGATCTCCGACATGGTCGCGACCGTGGAGGAAACGCTGCGCCGCAATATGCGCAAGGCAGCGGTGGTGAAAGGCCTCTACCGCCAGGACCGCTACGACTACCCGCTGGACGTCATCCGCGAACTCGTTGTCAACGCCATCATGCACCGCGACTACAGCTCTGCGTCGCGTGGCATGCATGTCCAGATCGAGCTCTACCTCGATCGACTCGTCGTCAACAGCCCCGGCGGGCTGTTCGGCGATGTCTCTGCACGCTCCCTCGGTACGGCCGAACAACGCTCGTCGTCGCGAAACGCCTCACTGGCCAAGCTGCTAGCCGACATTCCGGTCGACGCGCACAGTAACGAGTCGATCGGGGAGAACCGCGGCAGTGGTCTTCCCAACGCGATGCGGTCGCTGCGCCAGGCCGGCATGAGTCCAGCGCGATTCGACGTCAGCCCCGGACATGTTCGGGTCACCGTGCCCGGACATGCCCTTCTCGGTGTCGACGTGACGGAGTGGATCAGCAGCCTCGGCGAAGCTGATCTGACGTCGACCCAAGATCTCGCGCTGGCCATGGCGCGGGTGACCGGGCGGGTCACGAACGCCATGCTGCAGGCGTGGGGTGTTGATCGTCTCGCGGCGGGTACCGCGCTACGGGACTTGGTGGACCGGGACTTGTTGGTGGTCACCGGCGGCAAGCGATACGCGAGTTACCAGCTGTCGGATCATGCTGCCACAGTTATAGATTCACCGACGGCACAAAGGCGATCAGACGATTCGTCGGATGCGGGCACAGAGGGAATAGCCGCCGACCTCGATGCTGTCGAACAGGCCATAGCTGCGGGTCACGTGACTGCCCGCGCAATCGAAGCCGCACTGGGAATGAACTATCGGGCGGTCCTGCGCCGCCTCACCAAACTCATCGACGCGGGCCGTGTCCAGCGAATCGGGCAGCGGCACAGCAGTCGTCAGACATATCGACTCACAAATAAGGACTCAAAATGAGCATGATTTCCGAATCTGAATGGGAAGCACAGGCATTGGAGTGGCTGGCCGACCAGGAATGGCGACCGCTGCACGGTACCGACATCGCGCCAGGAACCGAGAACGGCCGCACCTCCTGGGACGACATCGTCCTACCCGATCGATTACTCGCCAAGATGCGGGAGCTCAACCCGGCCGTGCCGTACGAGTATCTGGTGCAGGCGCGTGCAGCGATCTTGGCGCCGCAATCACAGGACGCGATAGCCGAGAACCACCGACTCCATGAGTATTTGGTCAAGGGCTATCGCGGCATCAGCTACATCGACCACGAGGGACTCGAGCAGACCCCGACGATCGTGCTCGTCGGAACGCGCCCGGAGAACAACGAACTACTTGCCGTACAACAGGTGACCGTTCGCAACTCCGAGCACCATCGACGGTTTGATGTGGTGCTCTACCTCAATGGCCTGCCGGTCGCCTTCTTCGAACTCAAGCAAGCCGGCTCCGAGCACGCCGATCTCGCGTCTGCGCACGCTCAGCTGGAGACGTACCTCCGCGAGTTCCCCATGGTGTTTCGCTTCACGGTCGTCGCCGTGATCAGCGACGGGATCACCGCCAAGTACGGCACACCATTCACCCCGCTCGAGCACTATGCGCCCTGGAACGTCGACGACGACGGGAAATCGGTCACCACCGGCCACGCGACCGACCCAGACAAGATGGGCCTCGAACTCGAGTACTTGATCGACGGTGTGTTCAACCCGGAGCGGTTCCTGCAACTCCAACGCAACTTCACCGCGTTCGACACAGGCGCAAACGGATACGTCAAGCGAATTGCCAAGCCGCACCAGTACTTCGCGGTCACCAAGGCGGTGGGAAACACTGTCGCGGCGGCGGAGAGCACGGGTAAGGCCGGAGTCGTCTGGCACACCCAGGGCTCGGGCAAGTCGATGGAGATGGAGCTCTACGCACACCTTGTCGCGCGTCAACCGAAACTCAAGAACCCGACCCTGATCGTCGTCACCGACCGGCGCGAGCTCGACGGGCAGTTGTTCGAAACCTTCAACCGATCCGAACTCCTGGATGAGTCGCCGGTCAAGGTGACGAAGCGTGAGCAACTGCGAGATGAACTGTCGAACCGCACCACCGGTGGCATCTACTTCACCACGCTGCAGAAGTTCAGCCGCACCAAGGAAGAACGAGAAGCGGGTGTGGATCATCCGCTCCTGACCGATCGTCGCAATGTCATCGTGATCGTGGATGAAGCACATCGCAGCCACTACGACGACCTGGACGGCTATGCGCGACACCTCGCCGACGCGGTACCCAACGCCACACTCATCGCGTTCACCGGAACGCCGATCTCCTTCGCCGAACGCAACACCCGCGAAGTGTTCGGCCCCTACATCGACATTTATGACCTCACGCGCGCGGTCGACGACGGCGCCACCGTTCCGGTCTACTTCGAGCCGCGACTCATCAAGGTCGGACTCGCGGACAACGTCACCGAAGGCGATCTCGACCGGGCAGCGGATGAGGCAACCGTCGGGCTCGACGATGCCGAGCGAGCACAGATCGAGCAATCCGTCGCCGTCATCAACGCCGTATACGGTGCGCCGGAACGTCTCAAGTCACTTGCCGCCGACATCGTCGGCCATTGGGACGGGCGATCCGAATCGATGGAGAGCTTCATCTCCACTCGCGGAAAGGCATTCATCGTCGCCGCCACCCGTGACATCGCGGCACGGCTGTACGAGGAAATCGTCGCGCTGCACCCCGAGTGGCATGACGACGCAGTCGACAAAGGCGTCATCAAGGTCGTCTACTCGGGCAGCGCCAAGGATCAGGGTCTAGTCGCGAAACACGTACGACGCGATGCGCAGAACAAGATCATCCAGAAACGTCTGAAGGACGCTGACGACGAGCTGCAACTCGTCATCGTCAAGGACATGATGCTGACCGGGTTCGACGCACCTCCCCTGCACACGCTGTACCTGGACCGGCCGCTCAAGGGTGCGCTGTTGATGCAGACCCTGGCACGTGTGAACCGCACGTTCCGCGGCAAGCCGTCGGGACTCTTGGTCGCCTACGCGCCCCTCGCCGACAATCTGCAACAGGCCCTCGCCGAGTACACCGAGACCGACCAAGCCAAGCAGCCCGTCGGTCGCGACATCGACGAAGCGGTCGCGCTCACACGGGAACTTCTCAAACAGCTCGACACGGTGTGCGCAGGCTACGACTGGCGCGCCAAGGTCAAAGAGTCGGACCGCGGTTGGATGAAGGCCGCGGTCGGCCTGACCGACTATCTGAGGTCGCCCGAGACGCCGGGTAACAAGGTGAGTAACGACGAAGAGACCCTCGGCGCACGCTACCGCTCACTCGCAGCGAACCTAGCGCGGGCCTGGTCACTCGCGGGCGGCAACCGGACGATGGAAGAGCTGCGGCCGACGGTTCAGTTCTATGAAGAAGTTCGGGTGTGGATGGGCAAGTTCGACGCAGCCGAGCGGCAGGCCGGGGGAAGGCCCGTACCCGAAGAGGTGAAGCGGCTGCTGTCCAAGCTGGTCGCGACGTCCACGGCTAGCGGCGAGATCGTCGACATCTATGACGCTGCGGGGCTACCCAAGCCATCGCTGTCGGATCTCGGTCCCGACTTCGAGGCGAGGGCCAAGGCCGCGACCAACCCGCACCTGGCGATCGAGGCGCTGCGGGCAACGTTGAACGAGGAGTCTGCCCGAGCCACCAGAAACAACGTCGTTCGCCAGCGTGACTTCTCCGAGCGCATTGCGGAGCTGATGAAGCGTTACACCAATCAGCAGATCACGTCGGCGGAGGTGATCGCAGAGCTCATCGAGATGGCCAAAGAGGTTGCGGCCGAAGGCAACCGCGGCAAGCGCTTCACGCCCGAGTTGTCGGAGGATGAGCTCGCGTTCTATGACGCCGTTGCTACGAACGAATCGGCTGTGGAATTTCAGGGCGACGAGGTTCTCGCTCAGATCGCGAGGGATCTGGTTGGCATCATGCAGCGGGACACGAAGTTCGACTGGACTGTACGCGACGATGTGCGCGCCAAGCTGCGATCCTCGATCAAGCGTCTGCTGGTCAAGTACAAGTACCCGCCGGACAAGCAGCCGGGAGCAATCACCACGGTGTTCGAGCAGATGGAGATGATGGCGCCGCGGTTTGCCGAACAGAACCTCTCGGTAGGTGTTTGATGCCTAAGCGATGGATCGATCTGCCGAACGTCTCACCAGCCGAAGTGCAGCTGCTCCGAATCATCGAACAGTTGCATGCGAAGTTCCGCGTGTTCCCGGAGTTGCAGTCAGCGGATTCGATGACTGCGCGCGTCGCGGAGTTGATCGCTCAGCGCGATGCGTTAGCCGGTGACCTCTGGAACAACCGGGCCGATCGAGTTGGTGGTCTCTCGGGATTCGCTGCGGTGCGTGCGTCAATGGAAGTGCTGGACGAAGCCACACAATTAGTCGTTGGCGAATTGGTCTCGAGAGTCCCAGCCAAGTCGATCCACGAGCAGATGAATGGCTGGGCCTACCTTGAGGCCGAGTTGCAGCAACCTGTGGCCGATGCCGGACCACTCGCGGACAGCAAGCTGTGGCGGCAGCGGGCGGCCACGGCGCATGTGGGTTCGCTTGAGCGACTGGGTAACCCCGACGACTACGTGGGCGACGACTCAATTGAAGACATCGCGGTCCCCCCGGACCTTGTGTGGACTGACGCAGACCGAAAGGCGGCACTCGACGAAGCAGTCTCGATGTACGGCCTCGAGCCAGGGGAGTGGTACACCCTGGAGTGGCCACCGACAGAGGCATTCTTATGGAGCGTAGGCGAGGTCCTGCGCAGCGATTGGGAACCGTGCGGTGAACACGAAGACTGCCCGGACACCGACGAAGCGGACGAATGCGTGTCGTGTTCGGAGTCTATCCAGGAGACCGTAGTGGAACACGCTATCTGGAAGTTCACGGCCAGGCTGGCAAAGATCCGCCTGGGATTTGACGCCGACGGCACGCTGGTCGACGAGTACGGCAGGGAGGAGATCGATTCGTCGTTCGAAGTCCGCCAGATCCTGCAGGATCCGCGAGACATTCTCATCGGCCCACCGGGCCGCGGTCGGCGATGGTGAGGGCGACACTGGGGTACATCCTGGCCGCAGACTGGCAGTTCGTCGTGTGCAACGCGGCTGCAACAGAACAGCGACTACTCTGTGGTTCAGATCACAGTGAGAGGTAAACGATGAGCAGTACAGAATCAACCCCGTCGACATCGGCCTCAGCGGCCGCGGACGGGGCGGTGCCTGATCGTGTGATCGCCACAGACGCCGCCGTGCAGCTCCTGACCAAGTTGTCGGAGCTGCACGGCGGGCTCATGATTCACCAGTCCGGCGGATGCTGCGACGGTTCGGCGCCGATGTGTTATCCCGTCGGCGACTATCGGGTCGGGCAGCGTGACGTATTGGTGGGCGTGATCGAGCTGCCTGAGCCTTTGCCCGACGTGCGGGTCTGGATCAACGGCGACCAGTTCGAATTGTGGAAGCACACCCAGTTGATCCTCGACGTCGTGAAGGGTCGCGGCGCGGGATTCAGTCTCGAGGCGCCGGAAGGTGTCCGATTTCTTTCTCGTGCAAGGGCTTTCAGTGCGGAAGAGAACGCGATACTCACGGCGAATCCGCCGTTGACCGGCGCTGCAGTCGGCGTCTGACGAGATCGTTTCACTGACGACGCTATTGTCCGAGTCGTCGGAAGGGTCCGAACTGCGAGGTCACTGTGAGTGTGGGTCATTTGATCTGCTAGCTTTCTCACGTCGTCATCGACGATGTGGTCGGGGACACAGAGCTAGAACAGAGGATTGACCAGAATGAACCGCAAGATCAGTTGTGCAGTTGCCATCGCGGCCGCGGCGGGAGCCGTCTCGTTCGCAATGCCGGGTACGGCTTCGGCCGCGCCGGTGTCCGATTCGAACTGCGCCAAGGTCGCAACGCCGTCGAACCCGAACGGGTGGGGCAATACCGTGTTCGACGAAAAGGGCCAGGCAGGCAAGATCACCGCAGGAGTTGCCTCCGACAGCGACGGCTCGCTGGAGTTCAACACCTCAGCATCGACCAAGCGTCAGGCGTCGTACCACTCGGCCGGCAGTCTGCCGCTCGCCGATCTCAACGGCAGTGCGCTCACCTTCCAGAAGTCGAACGGCAACGCCAACTGGCAGATCCGCATCACGGGCGCGAACACCGGCACGGCGAGCGGGTTCGCCACGCTCGTGTGGGGGGCTCCCATCGGAGCGGGCAAGGCCGACGCGACGTCGTCGAATCAGTGGTGGGCGACCCGCAAGCTCGGCAACATCCCTGCCGCGCAGAATGCGTCGCTGTCGGCTCTCATCGCGGCCGCGAACTCGAACGGCAAGAAGGCCGTCGTCGACCTGTACGGAATCTCCAGCCAGCCTGGTGGCACGGCCGATGCGAAGGTCAACGTCGACGAGGTGACGTTCAACGGCTGCACGACCAACTTCATGGTCTCCGGCGGCGGAAACGGCTCGATCGAGTTCCCGAACTTCGGTTCGTAATCACGTCGTCTCGCAACGTCAGCGATTCCTCGACCGGGGTGGCCGCAATGTGGCCGCCTCGGTCGATTCGCGTCATGGCTGGGACATGTCGCCGGTGGCCGGCACGCCGTCGGCGAGTTCGTAGCGCAGCAACACCGTGCCGTTCGGACTCGCGACGGGCGGGTCGATGAGTCGGAGGTTCGCGGGCACCCTGCGGGCGTCGAAGATGCGTTTGCCGCTGCCCAGGAGGATGGGGTGAACCCAGAGGTCAAGGCGGTCAAAGAGGCGCTTGGACAACAGAGTTTGGACCAGATTCAGGCTGCCGACGACGGTGACGTGCTGGTGTCGGTCACGGATCTCGCCGATTGCAGACGAAAGGTCGGGGCCCAGTTGTGTTGAGCCATCCCATGTGAGATCGACCGAACCGCGCGAGGCAACGTACTTCGGAATTCTGTTGAACAACGAGCCGAACTCGTCGCTCTGACGGGGCCAGTAGCCTGCAAAGATGTCGTAGGTTCGTCGACCAAGAAGCAGAGCGTCGGTGTCGGCGTACGCGGCAACGACCTGAGCGCCCGACGTTTCGTTCAGTAGGGGTGCCTGCCACCCTCCGAAGTCGAAATCGTCCGGATCCTCGTCCGGTCCTCCAGGTGACTGTCCTACGAGGTCGAGCGTGGTGAACAGTTCGATCTGAATGATGCCCATTGCGTACTCCTGATGTTGGCGGGTCGACGAAGGGGCAGACCCGATGTCGTTCCAGAAGTCATCGCCGGCGCGTGACGATCGGCAAACTCCGGGTCTCCGCATCCGCCGATCGGGGGGATGCGATCATCAACCGGCCAATCGGCCGCGCAGTGGATGTGAGCCCGCCGGTGTCAGGCCGAAACTCATTGGTGTCGAAAGAAAAACACCAGATCGGCCGCGAGACCGGGAAATCGAGAAGTAGCCCATGTACTCCACAACACAGGACTCCACAACACAGGACTCCACAACACAGGACCCCAGCGTCGGCGCTACCGGGAGTGCGGCCACCGCATCCGCTCCCAAGCGTAAGAACGTGATCGTCGGCATCATCGCCGGACTCGCACTGATCATTGCGGCCATCGGAATCGGCCTCGGTGTGACGGCAATGGGCCACAGCGGAACCGCGCATGCAGCGACGGCGCCCTACAGCAATTCGTCGACGAGCGGCGGGTCGCAGTCGGACGGTGCCGGTACGGTATCTCCTGCTGTGCCGTCGCAGCCAGGCAACGACGTCTCGCCTGCTGTGCCGTCGCAGCCGGGCAACAATGTGTCGCCTGCTGTGCCGTCGCAGCCGGGCAACAATGTCTCGCCTGCTGTGCCGTCGACGCCGGGTAACAATGTGTCACCCGCGCAGCCGTCGACACCGACCGGC
>NZ_DLSO01000055.1:0-1623 GCF_002500165.1 Gordonia sp. UBA7860
TGGTTTCACTCGCAGGGCCCGCGATGAACATCCTGCTCGCGGCGATCCTGTTGCTCGTCATCCGGATCGCGGCACCCGACGCCTACATCCCCCTCCACTCGGGCCTGATGTCGGGGATGATTCTCGCCGTCGACGGCATCAATCTGTGGGCGGCACTGGCGATGCTCGCCTTCTTGCAGATCACCGCGGCCGTGCTGAACCTGATTCCGATGCCGGGTTTCGACGGCTACAACGCCATCGAGCCGTACCTGTCGCAGCAGGCACGCGCGAACGCCGCCAAGATCGCACCCTACGGATTCCTGATCGTGTTCGCGCTACTGTTCATTCCCCAACTGAACGCCGCCTTCTTCGACCTCATCCGCTGGCTGTTCGAATTGTCCGGCGTGCCATCGAATCTCGCGATCCAGGGCTGGAACGTCTTCATGTTCTGGCGGACGTGATCTACCGACGGACTTGATGTTCTGGCAGCCCCGGCGGGCCGCTCCGCAATTCACGCCCTGCGCGTGACGAAGTAGTCGTCGAGCGTGACCATGTTGAGTCGACGCTCGCGGATGATCTCCACCAGCGTCGGATACACGTGGGTCACCGGCGGATGGTTGGCGTGGCCGATGATCACGGTCTGCGGATGGAAGTACTGCCGCGCACACTGCACCAGGTAGCGCTCGGTGATCAATCCCGAGTCCGAGAGCGACCCGAACCACAGCACGGGTGTCGTGTATCCGAGGTCGGCGGCCACGGCGTCGACCGTCTCGTTGTGGTAGCCGTACGGCGGGCGAAAGAACGGAGTGCCGTCGACGCCGAATATGTTGCGCAGGAATCGCTTACACCGCGACAGCTCATCGGCGACGCCCTCGGTCGACAACGACGTGAGATCGGCGTGGGTCCACGTGTGGTTGCCGAGTTGGATCTGACCGGATTCGACGAGCGGCCGTAGCTCGGCTTTGTGGTCGGTCCAGGAGTCGAAGCCGCCGGTGACGAAGAAGGTGAACCGGGCGCCGGTGTCGCGCGCGAATCGGATGTACGCTCCGACGACCTCGGAACTAGCGCCGTCGTCGACGGTCAGCGCGAGATGTCTTCCCGTACCGGGCAATCCGGTCAGTGTTCCCGCGGGGATCGGAACCTTGCGCGCGACGTCGGGTGGTGGCACCTGCGGAACCTGTGTCTGCGCAACCGGTTTCGGAGTCGGCGACATCGGGTTGGTCGACGGCAACGCCGTCGGCGCCGTCGCATCGACACGCGCTGTCGCGCATCCCCCGAGTGCAGTGACTAACCCTGCAGCCAAGAAGGTCATGAACCCCCGACGTCTCACGGCTGTGAAGATAGCCCACCAAGGTGGCGTACGGGCGACGCGATCGAGTGTGTCGCGTTACCAGCCCATATCGTCGCGGCAGCGTTTGCCCGCTTGGTCCGGATCGACCTGAATCGTGGCGTGGGTGAGGCCGTGACGGGCCAGCACGGCGCGCGCCTGCGGGAGCACCTCGTCGTTGGGACAGTTGCTCGCCAGATGCACTGTCGCGACGTCCATTCCGGTGGTCAGTGACCAGACGTGCAGGTCGTGGACGTCGTGGACCTCGGGGATAGCGGCGAGCTCGTGCTCGAGAGCGTCGACGTCGATGTGGTCGG
>NZ_DLSO01000055.1:1753-2185 GCF_002500165.1 Gordonia sp. UBA7860
CGTCGACGTCGATGTGGTCGGGTGCCTGCTGGTTGAGAATGCGCAGGGCATCGCGGGCCAGACGCACCGCGCGGGGTACCACCCAGATCGCGATCAGGACCGCGACCACGATATCGGCATAGCCCCAACCTGTTGTCATCGTCACGATGCCCGCGACCAACACGCCGACGCTTCCGACGGCGTCGGCCAATACCTCCATGTACGCGCCGCGCACCGCGATCGACTCCTTGGAGTCGGCACGCAGCAGCAGCATCATCGCGACGTTGACGGCCAGGCCGACCAACGCCACCACGATGAGCGTCAGCCCGGGCACTTCCGGATCAGAGCCGATGCGTCGAATCGCCTCGTACAACACGAAGACGGCAACACCGATCAGCAGCACCGCATTGGCCACCGCGGTGAAGACCTCGGCGCGGTGCCACCCGAAGCTCC
>NZ_DLSO01000055.1:2330-2987 GCF_002500165.1 Gordonia sp. UBA7860
CTCGGCCGTCGTCGATCCGTGGCGCGCGAGCAACAGAGCGACAAGACCCATCAACAGTGCGACGACGTCGGTCAGCATGTGCCCGGCGTCGGCGATCAAGGCCAGCGAGTTGACGGCGATTCCGACGCTGAGCTCGACGACGAAATACGTTCCGATCATCGCCACGGCGACGACCATCGGCCAGATCCGCCGATTCGACGTCGCGGCGCCGGCGCCGTGCGAGTGCGTGTGTGTATGCGAGTGACCCATGGTCTCGCCAATATATGCATGTTCTCGCATATATGACAAGGGTTAGGGTCGCCTAAACCTTCGCGTCAAGGCTGTTTCAGACAAAGGAGAGCACCGCTCTTGCTTTCCGGACCAGTGCGTTGGATGTCGCCGAAAGCACGACGCCGCCTTCGGCTGGTCCCGCGCATCGCGCTCGGCGTCTGTCTCATCGTCGTCGCCGCGGCCGGGGCGAGCGCACTGATCGGGGTCGACGGCGCGATCGGCTGCGTCGCGGTGTCGGTGCCGATCTTCGCTCTGGGGCAGCGCGCGATCGACGGCAAGGCCTGACGCTCAGCGCAGCGTCGCCTGCGCGGAGGAGCGTCGAAGACCACACACCATCAGCAGGTCGATCAGCAGCGAACGTATCTCTGCCAGCAGCGCGGTCTCACT
>NZ_DLSO01000001.1:0-12598 GCF_002500165.1 Gordonia sp. UBA7860
ACAACTGACCCGTTACCTCGAACTCCTCAACCGTGATCCGTTGCTCGCACCGGTCAGTGGCGTCTTCGCGGCCCAGCAGATCAAACCCCAGGCGCGCACGCTGGCGACCGACCGCGGAATCCGTTGCGTCGTCCTGGATTACGACGCTCTGCGGGGTGCGGAGAGTACCGAGTTCCGGTTGTTCTAAAGGCGCGGAGGCGTCAGTCGCCCGTGCTGAAGCGGGCGCGCTCGGACAGTATCCGGTTGAGCAGTTCGGAATCGTCGGCATCCGACAACGACGTGTAGTCGATGTCTTCGGCCGGACGCAGCGTGTCGGGGAACGTGCCGAACTCGCGCTGGATCTCGTTGAGCTTCTTGCGGATCTCCTCGAACTCCTCGAGGACCTGCGTGCGTGCGTCGTCGGCCTTCGCCGAGAGCTTGCGGGAGCCCGCCAGTCGCTCGATGGCGATGTCGCGCGCGGTGTCGCGGATCTGCTTGGCCTCGGCCAATGCTTGTCGACGCTCCTCGGCGAGAGTCATGTCGTGGTGGCGGCGTTCCTCGGTGCGCGTCTGCTTGCTTTGGCGTGCCAGTTCGTCGGCGTCCGCTTGGGCCTTGGCGACCAGTTGGGAGGGCTGGGCACGTGCCGCGTTCATCGTCGCAGTGTGCTCGGCTTCCATCGCTGCTGCGCGTTCGCTGCACAACCGGTCCGACTCCGCGGCGTCGGCCTTGGCCTTGGCGTGGATCGACTCGGCGTCGGTGCGTAGGTCGGATGCGTGCTGTTCCGCCTCGGCGACGATGCCGGCCGCCTTGTTCTCGGCGTCAGCCACGATCGATTCAGCCCTGGACTGTGCCTCGGACAGGATGCGGTCGGCGTCTTCACGTGAGCTCTTGCCGAGTTCCGCTGCTTCCTGACGCGCCACCGACACCGTCTCGGCGGCCTCGGCGCCTGCTTCTGCGCGCATCTCCGACGCCTCGTCGGACGCGAGTTGCAGCATGCGACTCAATCGTTCGCTCATGCCCTGGGCCGTCGTGGGTGGCACAGACAGGGTGTCGACCTCGCGGCGGAGTTCCTCGATCGTCGCGCGGGCCTCGTGCAGATGCGCGGCGAGTTCTTGCGCGTTGGCGGTCGCGGCGTCGCGGTCGGCGGCGAGGACTCGCAGGTCGGCGTCGATGCGTCGGAAACGCTCGGCGACCTGCTCGCGATCGTATCCGCGCATGACGACGGCGAACGGGAGTTGCTGCCTCGGAGCCTGGCTCGACATGGTTCGACAGTCTAGTCGGCCGTGCTGTGGCGGTGCTGTGTCTGGCACGAGCGCGTGTGCGCCTCGGCAAATAATTGCCGTGGACGCGGAATTGTGCGGGTCAGTGCGTCGAAGAGCTGTGGTCGGCCGCGGGTTCGACGAGCTCGAGCAGCACGCCGCCCGCATCCTTCGGATGAACAAAGTTGATTCGCGAGTCGGCCGTGCCGCGTCGCGCCTCCGGATACAGAACGCGGACCCCTGCGGACGTCAGGCGCGACACCACCTCGTCGACATCTGTGACCCGTACGGCGAGCTGCTGCAGGCCTGGTCCATTGCGATCGAGGAACTTGGCGATCGTCGACGACTCGGACGCCGGTGCGAGCAGTTGGATGACCGCGCCGGTACCTGCGTCCGCGGGACCGACCATTGCCTCCTCGACGCCCTGCTCCTCGTTCTTCTCCTGGTGCAGGGTGACGAAGCCGAGATGGTCGGCGTACCACTGCTTCGCAGCGTCGAGATCGGGCACCGCGATACCGACGTGGTCGATGGCCACCACGAGGTCGGAGATGAGTGCAGTCGCGCCGGCGGAGCCGACCGCGGCTGCGGTTTCGGAATCGGATGCAACTGCCGATTCGACGGGGGGCACGGATGATGAGGGCGTCATGCGATAAAGGTAACGTTTAAGGCGTCATACGAACAGAGCGACCGCTCGGTTGGTCGCTGCCCAGTACTTGGAGGTCCTCATGTCCCCGGCAACAGATCAGGCGACGTCGGTGATCGTCGCCGGCGCGCGCACGCCGTTCGGTCGGCTCCTCGGCTCGCTGAAGGGTTTCAGCGGTGTCGATCTCGGTGCGATCGCCATCAAGGCTGCGCTCGAACGCGGAGGCGTCCCGGCGTCGGCTGTCGACTATGTGATCATCGGCCAGGTGCTCACCGCAGGCGCGGGACAGATGCCCGCGCGTCAGACATCGGTGAAAGCCGGAATCGGGTGGGACGTTCCCGCGCTGACCATCAACAAGATGTGCTTGTCGGGCATCGACTCGATCGCGCTGGCAGACCAGCTCATCCGTGCCGGTGAGTTCGAGTGCGTCGTGGCCGGTGGCCAGGAGTCGATGACCCAGGCGCCGCACCTGCTGCCGGGAAGCCGCAGCGGATTCAAGTACGGCAACGCCGAGCTCCTGGACCACACCGCATTCGACGGCCTGTACGACGCCTTCACCGATCAGCCGATGGGTGCGCTGACCGAGCAGGGCAACGACACCGACGGCTTCACCCGCGCCGAGCAGGACGAGTTCGCCGCGCGTAGCCACCAGCTCGCCGCGACCGCGTGGAAGAACGGGCTGTTCGCCGACGAGGTCGTTCCCGTGAGCATCCCGCAGCGCAAGGGCGACCCGATCGAATTCTCCGAGGACGAGGGTATTCGTGCCGACACCACTGCCGACACTCTCGCGGGACTGCGCCCGGCATTCCGCAAGGACGGCACCATCACCGCGGGCAACTCGTCGCAGATCTCCGACGGCGCCGCCGCCGTCGTCGTGATGAGCAAGGCGAAGGCCTCAGAACTCGGCCTGACGCCGCTCGCCGAGATCGGTCCGCACGGCGTGGTTGCGGGCCCCGACTCCTCGCTGCAGCTCCAGCCGGCGAACGCCATCGAAAAGGCTTGTGCGCGAGCGGGAATCACGCCAGCCGATCTCGACCTCGTCGAGATCAACGAGGCGTTCGCTGCGGTCGGTCTGGCCTCGACCAAGGCGCTCGGCATCAACCCCGACATCGTCAACGTCAACGGTGGGGCCATCGCGATCGGCCATCCCATCGGGACGTCCGGAGCACGCATCACGCTGCACCTCGCGCTGGAACTGCAGCGTCGGGGTGGGGGCGTCGGGGTTGCTGCGCTCTGTGGCGCGGGCGGTCAGGGCGACGCGCTCATCATTCGCGTGCCCAAGGCCTGAGGTCACTTCACCACGTTCGTGATCACGGATGCCTACTACGCCCTGTCGTAGTAGGCATCCGTGTCAGGCACAATGGGTTGTATGAGGCAATTCTTCGACCTGTCCACCCCGGCCAAGCGCTTCCGGTTCGTCGCCGTACTCGAGGCAATCACCTGGGCCGCGCTGTTGGTGGCGATGTTCTTCAAGTGGGTGCTCGGGTACACCGAGGCCGTTGCGGTTCCCGGCATGGTGCACGGGATCGTCTTCGTCGTCTTCGTTCTGATCTCGATCGTCACCGCGGTGTCGTTGCGGTGGAGCCTCTCGGTCACCGCCCTCGCGCTGATCTCCAGCATTCCGCCGTTCGGCACGCTGGTGTTCGAGTGGTGGGCCCGTCGCAACGGGCACCTGGCCGAGTTGTCGGGGCAGGTCGACGCTGAGTCGACGCCCCAGTACGCGGCATGACGTCCCGGTAAGCGACCCTGGTCGCTTCCGATTCCGCATCACTTGCAGAGGAGCCGACCATGATCGCCGCATTCAGTCTCACGCCGTCGGGTGGCGACGCCGTCGGTGACGACGGAGGCATGAGCGAAGCCGTCGCGGCGGCCGTGCGGGTGGTGCGCGAATCAGGTCTTCCACACCAGACCACCGCGATGTTCACCTACATCGAGGGTGACTGGGATGCGGTGATGGACGTGATCAAACGCGCCACCGACGCGGTCGGCGAACTCGCCCCGCGTGTGGGCCTCGTCATCAAGGCCGACGTCCGCCCCGGCCACACCGACGAACTGACCGGCAAGGTCGACCGGGTGATGCGACATCTGTCCTGACTCGGCCCGCGCGCCTGCTCGACGATCCACGCTGACGAGTGCGCGCGGTGCGGTCTCGGCGATCTTCTTCCTGAACGGCTTTCTCGCAGCGCTGTGGGTGGCCCACATTCCCGTCATCACCGCCCACACCGGCACCTCGCACGAGCAGCTCGGCGGGCTGCTGCTGTTGCTCGGCGGCTCGGCGTTCGTCGGCATGCAGGTCAGCGGGCATGCTCTCGACAGATTCGGTTCGCGCACCACGACTTTGGTCGCGGCTACGTTGCTGTGTCCGGTCATGATCGGGCCCGCGGTGGCGTCGAATACCGGTCAGCTCGCCGTCGCGCTCGTGCTCTTCGGGTTCGTCAACGGAAGCCTCGACGTCTCGATGAACGCCCAGGCCGTCGCGGTTGAACGGGCGTATCGCCGACCGATCATGTCGTCGTTTCACGGATTCTTCTCGCTCGGCGGCCTTGCCGGGTCGCTCGTCGTCGCCGCGACGTTGTGGGCGCAGGTCGGCGTCGTCGCGACTGTCGGGGTGTCGGCGCTACTCGGGTTGGTGCTGGTCGCGGTGTGTGCCCGCTCGCTCGTCGCGCCTGACGGTGGGGGATTGGTCGAAGCGGCCTCGGCCTCGGCGTCGGCGGCAGGTGGGTCGACAGACGACGATGCGTCGACGACAGGCGCGCGTTGGTGGCATGGACTGGACCTGCGTCGACTGGCAATCCTCGCGGCCGTGGCGTTCGCACTCATGCTGGCCGAGGGAACGGCATATGACTGGAGTGCGCTGCAGATCGTCGAAGATTTCGGTACGCGTGACGCGGTCGGCGCTGTGGCGTTCGGGGCGTTCAGTGCCGCGATGACGATCGCCCGCTTCGGCATCGACCCGATCGCTGGGCGGCTCGGCCCCGTCTGGGTGGTGCGGGTGGGTTCGGCGCTCGGCATCTGTGGAATCACCTTGGCGATTCTCGCTCCCGAACCGGTCATCGCGATCGTCGGCTGGACCATCTTCGGCGTCGGTCTCGCCGGGCTGATCCCGCAGATCTTCACGGCTGCAGGCAATCTCACGACGTCGTCGAGCGGACGTGCCATCTCTACCGTCGTCGGCTGCGGCTACATCGGGATGCTGTCGGGACCCGCGATCGTCGGGTTCATCGCGGGTCACTCGGGGGTGTCGGTCGGCCTGACACCCGCAATCGGCGCGCTGGTCTTCGCGTTGGTGGCAGCGCCGGTCGTACGACCGGTGAGTGGTCGGGCCGTCCGTGACACACTAGAGGGGTGACACGACCGACCCCCAGGCCTCAGGGAAATGCAGCACGCACCCAGGCCGCCGCCGCAGCACGTCAGCAAGCCGCCGCGACAGTTGCCATGTCAGGTGCAGTCGACCTCTCCGCACTGAAGGAGAAGGCCGAGGCGCAACGAGCGCAGGCGCGTCAACCCGCCGCGGCAGCCCAGCGGCCCAGCGCTGGAGCGGCGCCGACCGGCGGCAACGTGATCGACGTGACGGACGCGACCTTCGAGACCGAGGTCCTCGCCCGCTCGACGAGACAGCTTGTCCTGGTCGACCTCTGGGCGGAGTGGTGCGGTCCGTGTAAGCAGTTGTCGCCGGTGTTGGAGAAGCTCGCCAACGCCTCTGGCGGCGCCTGGGTCCTCGCCAAGATCGATGTCGACGCGAACCCGCAGATCGCGCAGGCCTTCGGTGTGCAGTCGATTCCGACGGTTGTCGCACTCGCCGCCGGTCAGCCCGTCGCCGCTTTCAATGGCGCGCGTCCGGAGGCCGAGATCGTCGACTGGATCGATCAGATCCTCGCCCAGGTCGGCGGTGCGCTCGCTGGGGCTCCTGCCCCCGAGGCAGAGCAGGAGATCGCCGACGATCCGCGCATGGTCGCCGCCGAGGACAAGATGAACGCGGGCGACTTCGACGGTGCGCTCGCCGACTACCGCGCCATCGCCGAGGCCGAGCCCGACAACGTCGAGGCCGCATCGTTGGTGCGCAACCTCGACTTCATGCTCCGTGCCCAGGCTCATGACCCAGCGATCGTCGAGAATGCCGCCGCGACAGACGTCGACGCCCAACTCGCGGCCGCGGACGTCCTGCTGCTCGGTCAGGATCCGGAGGGAGCGTTTGCGCGCATCATCGACGTTGTGAAGGTGACCTCCGGCGACGACCGGACCCGTGCACGGACCCGACTGCTCGAGCTGTTCGAGCTATTCGACCCGGCCGAGCCGTTCGTGGTGGCCGCTCGTCGAAAGCTGGCTGCCGCGCTGTTCTGAGCCGGTTGTGGCGCACAGACCCGGCACTAGGCCGGTGCGAGCCAGATCGCCGAGTTGGCAGGAATCGTGACCGACGCCGAGACCGGCCTCCCGTGCCAGCCCTCGCCGTCGGCCTGCACCGCACCCAGATTGCCCTTACCCGCGCCGCTGTACGCGGCGGCGTCGGTGTTGAGGATCTCGGTCCAGGTACCGGCGCGGGGAAGTCCCACTCGGTAGTCGCTGCGGTCTGCACCGGAGAAATTGAACAGGCACGCCACCACCGAGCCGTCGGAACCCCATCGCAGGAAGCTGATGACGTTGTTCGCGGTGTCGTTCGCGTCGATCCACTCGTAGCCCTGGGGCTCGGTGTCTTGCGTGAACAGGGCGGGACGCTCGCGGTAGACGCGATTGAGATCGGTGGTCAGCGCCGAGATCCCCTGGTGCAGTTCGCCTTCCCAGCCTTGTAGCTGATACCAGTCCAAGCTGCGGTTGTCGGCCCACTCGGCGGTCTGACCGAACTCCTGGCCCATGAACAGCAGTTGCTTTCCGGGGTGCGACCACTGGTACGCGAGGAACACCCGCACGCCTGCGGCTTTCGTCCAGGAGTCGCCGGGCATCCGGCTCCACAGCGTGCCCTTGCCGTGCACCACCTCGTCGTGTGAGAGCGGGAGCACGAAGTTCTCACTCCACGCGTACATCAGCGAGAACGTGATCTCGTGGTGATGGAAGCTGCGGTGGATCTGGTCGCGCCCCAGATAGCCCAGCGTGTCGTGCATCCAGCCCATGTTCCATTTGAGGCTGAAACCCAGTCCGCCGAGGTCGGTCATGCGTGTCACGCCGGGCCAGGCCGTCGACTCCTCGGCGACGGTCACCGCACCGGGGAAGAGCTTGTGGACCGTCGCGTTGGTCTCCTGCAGGAACTGCACGGCTTCGAGATTCTCTCTGCCGCCGTAGATGTTCGGCCGCCAGCCGCCCGCCGGCCGCGAGTAATCGAGGTAGAGCATCGATGCCACCGCGTCGACGCGCAGTCCGTCGACGTGGAATTCGTCGATCCAATAGAGTGCGTTGGCGACAAGGAAGTTGCGCACTTCGCGTCGACCGAAGTCGAAAACGTATGTGCCCCAGTCGAGCTGCTCGCCCCGCATCGGGTCGGCGTTCTCGTAGAGTGGTGTGCCGTCGAAGCGGGCCAGCGCCCATTCGTCCTTGGGGAAGTGTGCGGGGACCCAGTCGATGAGCACCGAGATTCCCAACGAATGCAGATGGTCGACGAGGTACCGGAAGTCGTCGGGTTTGCCGAAGCGGGCTGTCGGCGCGTAGTACGACGTGACCTGATATCCCCACGAGCCACCGAACGGGTGTTCCGCGACGGGCAGGAACTCGACGTGGGTGAAGCCCTTCTCGATCACGTAGGAGCCGAGTTGCTCAGCGAGTTCGCGATAGTCGAGCCCCTTGCGCCATGAACCCAGATGCACCTCGTACACGCTCATCGGTTCGCGTGTCGGTTCGCTCTCGATCCGACGCTCGATCCAGTCGTCGTCGGACCAGACGAAATTCGAGCGGGTGACCACCGACGCGGTGGCGGGCGGAACCTCCGTGCGCCTGGCCATCGGGTCGGCTTTGTCGTGGAGAGTGCCGTCGGCGCCGTGGATGCGGAACTTGTACAGGGTGCCCTCGCCCACGTCGGGGATGAACAACTCCCACACGCCCGACGGCCCCATCGATCGCATGGGCGTCGACCGTCCGCTCCAGCCGTCGAAATCACCGATCACGACGACGCCATGCGCGTTGGGTGCCCACACGGAGAACGTCGTGCCGGGCACATCGCCGTCTGGTGTGGTGTAGGTGACGGTGTGCGCGCCGAGAACCTTCCAGAGCTCCTCGTGCCTGCCCTCGGAGAACAGATGCAGATCGAGCTCACCGATGCTCGGGAGGAATCGATACCCGTCGGCGACGACGAATTCTGTTGTGCCGCCGTGCCCGTCGGGGTAGATGACTCGATAGCGGTAGTCGATGAGGTCGGTGATCGGTACGGTGACGACGAACAGGTCGTCGGTCTGATGGTGCATCGGATAGTCGACGCCGCCGATGACCGCTGACACCGAGATCGCGTTGGGACGCAGCGTCCGCAGGATGGTGTTACCCCCGGGCGCGTCGTGGGCGCCTAGGAACGAGTGCGGGTCGGGATGCGTCGTCGACATCAGACGTCGAAGGTCGTGGTCGGAAGCGAAGGGGTCGGGCTGCGTGCTGGTCACTGTGTGCTCACTGGATTCGGTAGGAGAGTCGGCGGGCGGCGTCGGGATTCAGGGGTGGAAGTGCGACGATGTGTGCGACGGCTCGCCACGGTTCGAGTCGTACGTAATTGGCCTGGCCCCAACCGAATTCCTCACCGGAGACCTCGTCGGTGCCGACGAAGCGCTCCTGCCAGTCGAATCCGAGTGCGGGCATGTCGAGCCAGAGCGTCGACTCCTCGGCACCGAACGGATTGATGTTGACCACCACGACGACACGATCACCTGACACCGGGTCGAGCTTGGAGTAGGCGATCAGAGCCGGGTTGTCGAGGTGATGAAAGGTGATGTCGCGCAACTGCTGCAGGGCCGGATGGCGTCGGCGGATCTCATTGAGCGACGTGATCCACGGTTCCAGTGACTCGCCACGGCTCGCGGCTCCCTTGTAGTCGCGTGGGCGGAGTTCGTACTTCTCGGAGTTGAGGTACTCCTCGCTGCCCTCGCGCACCGCGACGTGCTCGTAGAGCTCATAGCCGCTGTACACCCCCCAGGTCGGCGACAATGTCGCTGCCAGCGCCGCGCGCAGGGCGAACATGCCCGGTCCGCCGTGCTGCAGGCTCTCGTGCAGGATGTCAGGGGTATTGACGAACAGGTTCGGTCGAGATTCGTCGGCGTGCGCGGCGATCTCGCGGCCGAATTCCTCGAGCTCCCACTTCGCGGTCTTCCAGGTGAAGTAGGTGTAGGACTGTGTGAAACCAAGACGTGCAAGGCCATAGAGTCGTGCAGGTCTGGTGAATGCCTCGGCGAGGAACAGCACGTCGCGGTCGCGCTTTTTGACCTCGGTGATCAGCCACTCCCAGAAGTTCGGTGGCTTGGTGTGCGGGTTGTCGACCCGAAAGATCTTGACGCCCAACTTGTTCCACGCGAGCACCACTTCGAGTACCGCGCGGTAGATGCCGTTGCGATCGTTGTCGAAGTTCAGTGGGTAGATGTCCTGGTACTTCTTCGGCGGATTCTCGGCGTAGGCGATCGTGCCGTCCGGCAGGGTGGTGAACCAGTCGGGATGCTCGGTCGCCCACGGATGGTCGGGGGCGGTCTGCAGGGCCAGATCGAGTGCGACCTCCATGCCGAGTTCGCTTGCGCGAGAGAGGAAATACTCGAAATCCTCCTGCGAGCCGAGCTGTGGGTGGATCGCGTCGTGGCCACCCTGCGCCGACCCGATCGCCCACGGCGACCCGACGTCGGTCGGTTCCGCGACCAAGGTGTTGTTGGGCCCCTTGCGATTGACCTCGCCGATCGGGTGGATCGGCGGCAGGTAGACCACATCGAATCCCATGTCGGCGATGCGCGAGAGATCTTGAGCCGCGGTCAGGAACGTGCCGTGCACGGGGTTGCCGTCGTTGTCCCAGCCGCCCGTCGATCGCGGGAACATCTTGTACCACGATCCGTAGAGCGCGCGGCGTCGGTCGGTCCAGATCCGCAGATTACGACTCTTGGTCACGAGTTCACGCACGGGATGTGCGTCGAGAAGGTCGACGACCTCGTCGGACAACGCGATTCCCACGCGATTCTCGACGCGTCTGCGCCTCGAGCGAAGTGAGTCGACGGCGTCGAGCAGCAACTGGCGGTCGGTACCGTCGACCTGTTGTGCCGCTTCGCCGAGAATCCGCGCGCCGGTCTCGAGGTCGTTGGCGAGGTCCTCCGCGCCCTGACCGGCGTCGATCTTCTTGGTGACCGCCGACCGCCACGTCGCGTACGGATCACTCCACGCCTCGATGCGGAAGGTCCAGTAGCCGACGGCGTCGGGGACGATGGCCGCGTTGAAGGCGTCGGGTTCCGTCGCGGGTGACATGCGGACGTCGAACGAGGTGCGGTAGGGCGTTTCGACGTGCAGGGTGACCCCGAGTGCGTCGTGTCCCTCTCGCCACGCGGTCGCGCTGATCGGGATCAATTCTCCGACAACGCATTTGGCAGGGTATTGCCCTGCGGAGACCAATGGTTGGATGTCGTCGATGCCCATCCGGCCGATCACTTCGGCCCCCTCTCGTCAGCGGCCACGCGCAGGGCCGGGAGTCCTCATCGATCCCACAGTGTTGCGTTCACTTTAGTGGCGTTGAGTTCAACACTAGTGACGTCGCCGGGTCGTGATGCCGAATCCGGGCGTCAGACTCACCGTAGCGGTACGGCGGCCAGTCTGCCGAGTGCCGCGCGGACCACGTCGGGGTCGGTAGTGCGCCAGAACGGCGGCATGGATGCGAGAAGATAACCGCCGTATCCGGCCGTCGCCAGACGCGAATCGAGGACGGCGACCACGCCGCGGTCGTCGACCGACCGCAGGAGTCGCCCGGCGCCCTGCGCCAGCAGCAATGCAGCGTGATTGGCTGCGACCGACAGGAATCCGTTTCCTCCCCGCGAGGTGACTGCGCGCTGGCGGGCACCGAGTAGGGGATCGTCGGGGCGCGGGAACGGAATGCGGTCGATGATCACCAGCGACAACGACGGGCCGGGGACGTCGACGCCCTGCCACAGCGACAGCGTGCCGAACAGGCAGGTCCTCGGGTCGTCGGCGAAGCGTGCGACGAGCGCCGCGGTGGTGTCGTCGCCCTGGCACAGGATGGGGAGGTCGCTGCGCGCGCGGAGCGCCTCGCTGGCCTCGCGGGCGGCGCGCATCGACGAGAACAGCCCGAGCGTGCGACCACCCGCGGCCTCGGTGAGCGCGGCGAGCTCGTCGAGTGTTGCGGGGGCGATGGAGTCTCGTCCAGGTCGGGGGAGATGACGTGCGACGTAGAGGATCGCCGAGCGAGGGTAGTCGAACGGTGAGCCGGCGTCGAGGCCCGTCCACCGCATCGGCGAACCGTCGGAGGGCGCAGCGCTGCCCGTTGCGGTGACGTCGCGTGCGGGTGTGTCGTTGCGGGCGTCGCCGAGCGCGATGTCGTCGGCGGCCGGGGTGTCGGTGCCGCGGCCCGCTGCCGGCAGCCCCCACGTGGCGGCGAGAGCGTCGAAGGAGCCGCCGATGGTCAGTGTCGCGGAAGTCAGGATGACGGTCGACTCGGTGAACAGCGTCGCGCGCAGCAGTCCGCCGACCGACAGCGGTGCGATATGCAGCACGGTGCGCGTCGACGATTCGGATCGGCCGGTGCGTTCTTCTGCCACCCAGACGACGTCGCGTCGTTTCGCCGGGTCGGGTTCGTCGAAGGCGCCGAGCACGCGGACTGCGGTGTCGTGGAGTTCTTCCAAGGAGGTCAGCGCAGCCGACCGTGCCGCGCCCTGGCCGTCGTCGGCGCCGCCCGGTCCGCGCGCGGGACCGATGGCCGAACGCGCCAGCCACAACCGATCTCGTAGCGTCGCCAGAACCAGCGCGGCATCCGCGGGCATGGCGGTCCACTCGCGCTTGGGGGCGTCGTCGAGCATGTCGCCGAGTTGCTCGCCCGCGCCGATCAGCGCGTCGACGGTTTCCTCGTCGATGAGCTTGCCGCAGCGTCGGGCGGCCACCGTGATCGAGGCGGCCGAGAGATCGGATGTCGACACCGAAGTGATGCGGTCGACGAGGTCGTGCGCCTCGTCGACGATCACCACATGGTGGTCGGGCAGTACGTTGGCCGGACTCATCGCGTCGATCGCCAACAGCGCGTGATTGGTCACCACGACGTCGACCTGCCCGGACTTGCGTCGTGCCCGTTCGGCGAAGCAATCCTCGGCATACGAGCAGTTCGACGCCCCGAGACACTCGCGCGAGGTGACGCTGACCTGCCGCCACGATCGGTCGGTGACGCCAGGGGAGAGGTCGTCCCGGTCGCCCGTGTCGGTGTCGGACACCCACTCGCGCAGGCGCGTGACCTCCCGGCCGGTGCGTGAGAGTTCGAACGCGTCGAACAGCTCGGTATCCGGCTCTTCGACGGTCCCGGCGTGAATCTTGTTCAGGCACAAGTAGTTTCCGCGACCCTTGAGGATCGCGAACGTCGGCTCGCGGCCGAGCGCACCCTTCAGGGCTTTGGAGAGGCGGGGCAGGTCGCGCTCGACCAGTTGGCGCTGCAGTGCGATGGTCGCCGTGGAGACCACCACCGTGTCGCCGGATTCGACGGCGTGCCGGATGGCAGGCACGAGATAGGCCAACGACTTTCCCGTGCCCGTACCCGCCTGCACTGCGAGGTGCTGACCGGTGTCGATGG
>NZ_DLSO01000036.1:0-3069 GCF_002500165.1 Gordonia sp. UBA7860
CTCGTACTCGACGGGGTTCTGAGTCGCCGCGACAAGGAACGGCTCGGGCAGGGCGCGCGGCACGCCGTCGACCGATACCTGCGCTTCTTCCATCGCCTCGAGCAACGACGCCTGCGTCTTGGGCGGTGTTCGGTTGATCTCGTCCGCGAGAAGTAGATTGGTGAACACCGGACCCTCCCGGAAACTGAACTCCGACGCGGCGGCGTCGAAGATCAGTGATCCGGTGACGTCACCCGGCATGAGGTCGGGGGTGAACTGCACGCGCGCGGTGTCGACGTCGAGGGCAGCGGCGACCGACCGCACCAGGAGTGTCTTGGCCACTCCCGGAACGCCTTCGAGTAGGATGTGACCGCGACACAGCAGTGCGATCAGCATCCCCGAGACCGCGGTATCTTGTCCGACAACGGCTTTGCCGACCTCGGCGCGTACCGCATTGAGCCGGGAACGCGCCGACGTCGAATCTGCACCGGACCCCACTCCGGACGCCACCGACCCCACCGCGCCCGACTTGCCGCCCGGCACAGGCGGATACGATGCGGGCTGGGGTACGGGCGGTCGCGCTGAGTGCGCCGGGGTGGAGTGTGGCGGTGTTGAGTGCGGTGGTGTCGAGTGCGGCGGGGTTGAGGGTGCGGTCATGGTGTGCCCCGGACTTCCTTCTCTAGAGCGGTCAATTCGGTGGTGAAGACGACCAGCGCGACGTCGCCCTCGGGCAACGGGCCGGTCAGGAGTCGTGCGAAGTCGCGGGCGTCCCGGTGTGTCGCCGCTGCAGCGACGCTGATGATCGCGGCGACCGACGAGTCGGAACCGTCCGGTGTCCACACGCCCGAGTCATCGTGTTCGTCGGAGGCGTCGAGCGCGTCGAGGGCGTGTACGGGGTCGTAGTGGAGCCCGAGGTATCCGGCGATGCGCGAGATGGTGCGGATGCGCAGGATCGCTGCGGCACGGCTGTCGGCTCCGGCGCGATGGTAGAGCCGTCCACGTGCCTGGGTGGTCTCGATCGCCTTGACGACGGCGGGTAGCGGCTCGGTGACCATGGGGCCGAATCGTCGTCCGCGCCACTGCATCAGCGCGAAGACCGCGAATGCTGCCAGGAGGAAACCGGGGCCGATCCAACGCGGAATCTGAGAACGCGGATCGGTGTCGGGCTCATCCGGTTCAGGTGGTCGATCGCCAAGGCTCGGAATGAACCAGATGAGGCGACCGGAGGAGGCGAGCACGCGGAGGGCTACGCCCGCATTGTCGTCCTCGGCGAGTGTGGCGTTCTCCCAGAAGGCGCCGTCGGTCACGACGATCTCGGGGTGCGAGGCCGTCCTGGGTACCACGACGATCTGTCCCGGCTGGTCGACGACATCTGAACCGTTAGCGATGTCGTCGGGAAAGCAGGATGCCGCCGGCTGCGTCGCCGTGTACCTGGTGGCCGAGGAGTACGAACCCATGCCGGTGCCCTGTGACGAGATGACGTCGTCGGGGGCGATCCCGAGGAGCGAGCACGCTGCTGTCGATCGGGTTTGCGCGACCAGTGAAGCGGTTACCGGAAGCCCTAGCGCCTCGAGCGCGCTGCTGGTCGGTTGCAGCAGGATCACTCGCTTGACGTCTCGGAACTTGTCGAGGAGGTACGACGCGTTGGCCGGGGTGAGAGCGCCGGAGCCGCTCAAGACGACGGTATCGTCGGCGCCCGGTGTCGTGCGATCGCGGAGTTCGTCGAGTCCCCGCGCCACGGTGACGCCGACACCGTGATCGCTGATCACTTTCGTGACGGCACGAGCACCCGTCGGCCCGAGGTTGTCGGGATCACCCGCCACCGTGTTGCTCGGCGTCGGGGGCTTCGGCTTCGACGACGGCGCGCCGCCCAGCGCGAGGGCGGCGACGAGCACGACGATCAGCACTGCAACCACGACTCCGAGGACAATCAACCAGGTTCGACGTCGATGTCGCGGACGCGACGGAGCTGGGCCGGACCGACCCTCGGGGGCCGCGGGCGGTGCGCTCACGGGTGCGCTCACCGGCCTGCCGCCACGTCGTCGTTCGTCATGTCGCCGCTGGTCATGTCACCGCTGGTCATGTCGCCGCTCATCTTGCCGCCACCCACGGAATCGTGGTCCGCGTCAGACCGTGCGCGACCCCTGCGGATCGAGCGTTCCAGCTCGAGCATGGCCTGCGCCTGTGGGAGGTCGGCGTGCCGGTAGCCGTACTCGACGGCGTCGAAAAGGTCAGCGGCCCAACGGAGTTGGTCGCGCTTGTCGTCGTAGGCGACGCCGAGTCGTCGCGACGCCTCGCGAGCGGTCAACGACGGCGCCGCGACGATGTACCCGCGTTCGATGCCCCGCCGCGCCAGTGCGCGCATCGCTTCGCGCACGCAACCGTCGGGATCGCCCTTGTCGAGGAGATCCTCTGCGGCCGAGCGGTATTCGCCGGACTTGAGTGTCAGGTCGTCGAGGGGAGCCGACTTCTCGGTGCGCCGCGCCCGCGGAGTGCGTCGCACGAAGAAGATGGCGAAGGCCACGAGCGCGATGATCACCAGCAGCACGACGACGATGGTCACGATCAGCGTTGTGTCCGGAGCCGGTCCGCCGGTGAAGAAGTCGTAGAGGATGGAGAAGAAGTTCCGGCTGGGCTCAGGAGGCTGCGAGGGCGTGGTGGCCTGCTCGTGATACTGCGGCTTCGACAGCTCGTCGTTGGCCCAGCGTCGGGCGGTGTCGTTGTCGGGATGCAGGCCGTCGGCCAGCAGCAGCACGCTCACGGCGCGAGACTCCGCGCACGCGGACTCGACAGGCTCGGGCAGTGTGCGTCCATCGCGACCCCCTCATCCCGTGCTGTTCGTGGTCTCCGGCAGGTGTCCCCGCGGGGGTCCTCTGCTGCGGCCAAGTGTGCCGTCCGGTTGCGAGGGCGAACTTATCAAACGGTTGACGGCACGGCCCAGAATGTCGGTTTCTCAGATGAACGGTGAGGTCGTGGGTGATCGCTACTTGCGATGGAGGGCAACTGCGACGTCGTCGGGTCCGAGTTCGGTGCCGTCGGGTCCGACGACCGCGGCGTGGACGGACTCGCCGTCGGCGTCGGTGAGGTCGA
>NZ_DLSO01000105.1:0-456 GCF_002500165.1 Gordonia sp. UBA7860
GGCCGCTGCGTGCTGCGCGCCAGACCGCGTGTACCCGCATACCTGTCTCAATGTCTGCCGGCCCGTCGACCTTGACCGCGTGCAGCAGCGCGGTGTCGGCGCCGTCGAGTCGGATCAGCGCCCACGCGAACGGTGCGTCGAACGGCTGGCCGTCGATGTGGTCGGGATTCCACGACCACGTGGCGACCGTGCCGACCGAGGCTACGTCGACGATGTCGGTGATCGGTGCGCCCGACGCGGCGTCGAATTCGATCGGCGGTACCGACACGGTTCCGTCGGCCGACCGCGATCCGACGATGTGCCCGTCGCGTAGACCGAATGCGAACCGGCTCAACACCGGTCCGAGCGAGCGCGTGTAGCTGAACGTGTTGCTCAGCTCGGCGGTCAGGATGGTGGTCTCGGGATCGGGCACCACAGCAACGGGACTGGCGGTCGCCGTGGCGGGAGATGTGTCGA
>NZ_DLSO01000105.1:664-19684 GCF_002500165.1 Gordonia sp. UBA7860
CGTGGCGGGAGATGTGTCGATGCTGCTCACACTTCGAGTAGAACACGTTCTAGTATTGAGACACAAGGCCGTGATGATGGTTGTCGTCGCGGCGGGACGTGGAGAGGTCGAGACCGTGAAACTTGCGCTGCAACTGGGATATTGGGGGGCGGACCCCATCGTCGACGCCCCGGAGCTCATCGCGGCGGCCGAGGAGTCGGGATTCGACGCCGTGTTCACCGCGGAGTCGTGGGGGTCGGATGCCTACACCCCGCTGGCGTGGTGGGGCGCGGCGACGTCGCGGATACGTCTGGGGACCGCAGTTGCGCAGTTGTCGGCGCGACCGCCGACGTCGCTCGCGATGCATGCGCTGACCCTCGACCATCTCTCGGGCGGCAGACACATCATCGGGCTGGGGGTGTCGGGACCGCAGGTCGTCGAAGGGTGGTACGGGCAGCCGTTCGGCAAACCACTCGCTCGCACAAGGGAATACGTACAAATCGTGCGTGATGTGCTGTCGCGCTCCGACCGAGTACGCAGCGCAGGACCGCACTACCCGCTGCCGTATCCGGCCGACGCGCCCGGCGCGACCGGGCTGGGCAAGTCGCTCAAGCCGATCACGCATCCGCTACGCGCCGACATCCCGATCTGGTTGGGCGCGGAGGGCCCGAAGAACGTCGCGCAGACGGCGGAGATCGCCGACGGCTGGCTTGCGATCTTCTACAGCCTCTCGCTCGCCGACCAGTACGAGTCGTGGCTGGCCGAGGGATTCGCGCGATCCGGCGCGCGTCGGACTCGCGACGAGTTCGAGGTCGCGGCCACCGTGCAGGTGGTGATCACCGACGACGTCGCCGCCGCCGTCGATTCGTATCGGCCTGCCACCGCGCTGTACGTGGGCGGGATGGGCGCCAAGGAGAAGAACTTTCACGCCGAGCTGTACCGCAGGATGGGCTACGGCGACGTGGTTGACGAGATCGGGCGGCTGTTCCTCGCGGGCCGTAAGGAGGAGGCACTCGCCGCGGTGCCCGACGAGATGGTGCGCGAGACGATGATCGTCGGTACCGCCGACGAGGTGCGCGAGCAGATCAAGCAGTGGAAGTCGGCGGGTGTGTCGATGCTGATGGTGACCACGCGCGACGCCGCTACGATCCGCGAGCTCGCGACGTTGGTGTGAGCGGCCGTCAGCCGACGGGCTGTTCCGACAACCGGGCGGGCACTCTGCGCGGTGTCAACGAGACGTAGAAGTCCTTGGGCACCATAGTGAGTCGCTCATCGACACGAAGGTGATAGTCGGGATCGGGTGCGACGTCGTATCTGTGGAGCAGGCTCGCGAGGACGAGTACCGACTCGTGGAGCGCGAATTGTCTTCCGATGCAAGCGCGTACGCCGTTGCCGAACGGTTTGTAGGTGTGCACCGGGCGCTTCTTGACGTTCTGGGGGAGGAAGCGATCCGGATCGTAGGAGTCGGGATCGTCCCAGACCGTGGGATCGCGGTGGACCTGGGCGAGGATGATGACCGCCCAGTTTTCCGGTGTCATGCGATACCGTCCGCCGAGCATCGTCGTCGATCGTGGGCTGCGTGCGAATGCGGGCACCGTCGGCCAGATGCGTAATGCCTCATCCAGCGCGCGCCGGATGTAGCGCAGGCGTGGCACCTGCTCGAAAGTCGGCATCGCCGTCGGGTCGTCGCCGAGTGCGTCGTCGGCTTCACGTTGCGCCTGTGCCAGGCATTCGGGGTGCTGTGACAGGTAGTACAGTGCGAATGACAAAGCGCCTGAGGTGGTTTCGTGTCCCGCGACGAGGAAGGTGAGGATCTGGTGCCGGATGTTCAACGCTGACAGGCGTTCTCCGGTCTCGGGATGTGCGACGTTGAGCATGATCCCGAGCAGGTCGTGCTGGTCGGTGGTGTGCTTGCGTTCGGCGATGAGGTCGTCGAGCAGGTCGTCGACGTAGTTCTGCGCCTGCGCGTTGCGGCGGTCGAGCAGGGCGGTGAGGTAGCGACCGCCGGGCGCGGTGCGCAGCCCACCCTTGCGTCGACCGGTCTCGAGCGCGCGGATCATGGCACTGACGAACGGGTGCTGCTCTGCGGAGGTGAAGGACCCGAAGTCGTGGCTGAATGCGGTGCGGCTCAACGTTTCCATGGTCAGCTTCGTCATGTCACGCGTGACGTCGACGGTGGTGGTGCCTGCGGGGTCGGTTGGTAGTGCGTCCCAGTAGTCGAACAGTTCGCCGGCCGTCTGCAGCATGATCGGGTGATAGGACCGCATGGCCGACTTGGTGAATGCGGGCATCAGAAGGTCATGTGCGAGTTGCCAATTGGACTCGTCGTTGCGGGCAGTGAAAAGGCCGTCGCCCGCGTAGTCGCGTAGCGCCTCGATCGCGGGTGGAAGTGCCTTGCAGTACTGCGATTCATCGCAGAGTTCCGCGGTGAGTTCGGCCGAGGCGATGAAGACGAACTTTTGGCGGAAGATCTGCATCTCGTAGATCGGGCCGAGATTGGCGCCGAGTGTCAACATGCTCAGCAGCGGATGGCGGGGATCGGCGACGCCGAGGTCGCCGATCAGTGGCTTTCGACGCCCGGGACTCGGAAATCGTTGACCTGACCAGTCGTTGTCGATGTGCAGCCGCGCCATGCTCCGACCCTGCCGCCTTCCGGTTGGCCTGTCAACGAGTGGTCACTCGGGGTTGTCGGCGAGTGGTCACTCGGAGTTGTCGGCGAGTGGTCACTCGGGGGCGAGTGGTCACTCGCCGGTGAAGACGGGCTTTTCCTTGTTGGCGAATGCCCGTGGGCCGACTTTGGCGTCTTTGCTCATGAAGACGCGCACCCCGAGGTCGGCGTCGATCTTGAACGCGTCCTCCTCGTGCATTCCCTCGGTGTCGCGGATGGTCTTGAGGATCGCCTGGACGGCGAGCGGGCCGTTGGCGGCGATGACGTCGGCGATGTCGAGTGCCTTGTCGAGTGCCGAACCGTCGGGCACGACGTGGCCGATCAGGCCGTACTCCTTGGCTTCGGCTGCAGTGATGTGGCGTCCGGTGAGCAGGATGTCGGCGGCGATGGTGTACGGGATCTGACGAACGAGCCGGACGGCGCTGCCGCCGAGGGGGAACAGGCCCCATTTGGCTTCGGACACACCGAACTTCGCGCTCTCGCCCGCGACGCGGATATCGGTGCCCTGCAGGATCTCGGTGCCCCCGGCGATCGCGGGTCCCTCCACGGCTGCGATGAGCGGTTTGGTGAGTCGACGACCCTTGAGAAGTGCGGGCATCCGGGTGAGGTCCCACCCGCCGTCGGCGAATTTGTCGCCCGCGGGCTTGGCGTTCATCGACTTGAGGTCGGCGCCCGCGCAGAAGTATCCGCCCGCGCCGGTCAGGATGGCGACACGAATGTCGGGATCGGCGTCGACCTGATCCCAGGCCTCCTCCATGAGCGCCATCATCTCCGTCGACAACGCGTTACGCGCTTCCGGGCGATTCATGGTGACGATGAGAACGTGGCCGCGCTTCTCGACGAGGCACTCCGGCATAGGTGCTCCTTGGTGGCTGGTGATCGGTAGCCGAACAGGCCTTGCCGAAAACAGTAACACGTTCTAATTTTGTCGTCATGGCCTTCCATATCGCCGACCTGATCGAGCACGCCGTCGACCTGATGCCCGACCGGACCGCACTGGAAACAGACGGTCGGTCGATGACATATGTCGAGCTGGAGCGAGAGGCAAACGCGCTTGCGCACGAACTGATCGCACTCGGTGTCCGGCCGACCGACTCGGTGGGCCTGTACAGCAGGAATACCCTGGAATGCGTCGTCGCGATGCTGGCGATCTTCAAGGTCCGTGCGGTGATGGTGAACGTCAACTACCGGTACGTCGCGGCCGAACTCGAGCACATCGTCACCGACTCCGATATGAAGGTTCTGATCTACGAGCGTCAATACGGTGACCGCGTACGGAACGTGTTACCGAATGCACCGGAATTGGCGCACGTGATCGTCATCGAAGACGGCACCGACGAATCTGTCCCCGATGGCGCGATTCCCTATGGGGACGCCATTGTTAGGGGGAGCGTCGATCGTGACTTCGAGCCGCGGAGCGACGACGACCTGTACATGCTCTACACCGGCGGCACGACGGGATTCCCGAAGGGCGTCGTCTGGCGCCAGGAGGACATTTGGCGGGTTCTGGGCGGGGGCATCAGCTTCTACACCGGTGAGCGGGTCTCCGACGAGTGGCAGCAGGCTCGTGACGGTGCGGCAGGTGGCCAACTGGTGCGCTTTCCGATCCCGCCATTCATCCACGGCGGATCGCAGTGGGCTGTGTTCCAAGAACTCTTCGTCGGCGGCAAGGCCGTGATCTACCCGGAGTTCGGCGCGCACCGTACCTGGCAGATCATCGAGCGGCACAAGGTCAACGTCGTGATGATCACCGGAGATGCAATGGCGCGTCCGATGGTCGACGCATTGCAGGCCGGACATCCCGACGGGCGTGCCTACGACACCAGTTCCGTTGTCTCACTGGCATCGTCGGCTGCGCTCTTCTCTGCGAGTGTCAAGGACGAGTACCTCGATCTTCTGCCGAACCTGCTCGTGATCGACGCGATCGGGTCGTCGGAAACGGGTTTCAGCGGGATGTCGGCGGCGCAGAAGGGTCAGTCGCACACGGGTGCTCCTCGGGTGACCGCGGACAAGGCCGCCGTGGTGCTGCGTGAGGACGGAACGCCCGTCGAGCCCGGCTCGGGCGAGGTGGGAATCCTGGCTCGGTCCGGTAACATTCCGCTGCGCTACTACAACGATCCGGCAAAGACCGAACGAACCTTCAAGGAGTTCAACGGGATTCGCTACTCGATCCCCGGTGATCTGGCGACCGTCGAAGCGGACGGATCGATCACGATGATGGGGCGCGGGTCGCAGTCGATCAACACCGGTGGCGAGAAGGTCTTTCCGGAAGAGGTCGAAGCGGCGCTCAAGGCGCATCCGGATGTGTTCGACACGGTTGTCGTCGGGGTTCCCGACGAACGATACGGTCAACGTGTCGCAGCGGTCATCGCTACTCGTGACGACACCAGACCAACCCTGGATGACCTGAACAAGGTTGTGCGCGAACAGGTTGCGGGATACAAGTGTCCGCGCAGCGTGTGGTATGTCGACGAGATCAAGCGGTCTCCGGCGGGTAAACCGAACTATCGATGGGGCAGAGAAATCACCGAGTCGCGACCGGCCGATGCGTCGGCACTGGCCGTCAGTGGAAGGGCGTAAAGATATGGGCGAGAGAGTGATTCGCACGGAGCTGACCGAGAGGTTCGGTATCGACTATCCGATCTTCGGCTTCACGCCAAGTCAGGAGGTCGCGGCCGCGATCAGCCGGGCAGGCGGAATGGGTGTCCTCGGGTGTGTACGGTTCAACGACGCGTCGGAGCTCGATGACGTGCTCGAGTGGATGCACGAGAACACCGACGGCAAGCCGTTCGGCGTCGACGTCGTGATGCCTGCCAAGATCCCCACGGAGGGAAGCAAACTCGACCTGGAGTCGATGATTCCGCCCGAGCATCGGGCATTCGTGGAACGTACCCTCGACGATCTCGGGGTGCCGCCGCTTCCCGACGGCAACAGGGTGGATGCCGGAGTGCTCGGCTGGCTGCACTCGGTGGCGCGTTCGCACGTCGACGTTGCGATGGCGCACGCCCGAAAGTACGGACAGATCAAACTGATCGCGAACGCGCTGGGTTCACCGCCGCCGGACGTGATCGGCGTCGCGCACGAGAATGGTGTGCAGGTGGCAGCGCTTGCGGGCGCGAAAGACCATGCGCTGCATCATGTCGAAGCGGGCGTCGACATCGTGATCGCACAAGGCTACGAGGGTGGCGGGCACACCGGCGAGGTGACGTCGATGGTGCTCTGGCCCGAACTCGTCGACGCCGTCGGCGACCGCGCACCCGTGCTGGCAGCGGGCGGCGTCGGCAGTGGTCGGCAGATGGCAGCGGCGATAGCCCTTGGCGCACAAGGTGTGTGGATGGGCACGTACTGGCTGACCGCGGCCGAGTACCGACTCGGCGCCACCGGCGACGGGCCGTCGACGGTGCAGAAGGCGTTGCTCGCGGCGTCGTCGAGGGACACCGTTCGTCGTCGGATCTACTCGGGCAAGCCCGCCCGACTGTTGAAGACGAAGTGGACCGACGCCTGGGATGCCCCCGGCGCTCCGGAGCCGCTGCCGATGCCGCTGCAGAATCTGCTCGTAGGGGAAGCGCACGCGCGGATCTCGCATGCCGACGACGCAGGCGTCGTCGCCATGCCCGCGGGCCAGATCGTCGGCCGGCTCAACTCGATCACCCCTGTCGCCGAACTGGTCGCCGACCTGGTCAGCGAGTACCAGGAGTCCGCAGCACGGCTCGGGAAGACGCTGGAGTAGGTGGCTGGCGCGGGGTTGTGGTCGTCGGAGGTCGGAGGTCGGGGCGTGGGCAGGGTGGGCGGCCGGGCAGGAAGTCGGGGAAGGGTTCTTTCCGTGGGTTTTTGAGGTTTCCGCGCGAAGTTTTGCGGGGAGGGGTCGGAGAGTGGGGGAAGGATCGTTACCCCTAGTTTCTGCGTGGGCGGACACTCGACGTCGCGGGTCACTCGACGACGCCGCCGCGTTGCAACGCATCGTGAATTCGTCCGACGAGGCGTCGAGGGGCGGCGAGGTCGTTCCAATTCCAGCGCACGACGGTGATGTCGCGGGCTCGGATGGCATCCTCGCGCAGCTTCTCGTCGTAGATCACTTCTTCGGGAAGTGCGTGGCCGCTGGCGGCGGACTCGCGGTGGTACTTGATCCGACCGTCGAACTCGCCGACTACGCGCAGTCGGCCGGTCGAGTCGCGCCAGCCGAAGTCGCAGCGGAAGGTGGTGCCGTCGGGGAGGGTGATCACGACCTGCAGTTCTGGGTTCGGGAGGAGTTCGGCGTCGCAGAGGATGCAGCGGCTGATCGTTTCGCCGATCGACTCTGACTGGTCGGTGACGAGGGGCAGCGCGGTTCGGAGGACGTTGATCCCGTGGCAGGGGCCGAGCGCGTCGACGATGTGCTGAAGGTCGACGGGTTGCTCGCGTATGCGCCCCTGGTAGAGCCCGCTGTCGAGGGCGCAGACAGCTTGTCGGAAGGTGCCGAGACGCGCGACGTCGCAGACGGTTCGCTCGATCGACGTGACCTGGAATCCGTCGACGGTCACCAGATGGTGGTCGGGGATCGGTGCCTGATGGATGACGAGTCCTGGCGACGTGCGCCCGGAACGCTCTGAAACGAAATGCACGGCTGAGCGGTCGGGGTCGAGGAGCGGCACGTCGAGCATGGCCGCCGCGGACTGATGGCTGAGGTATCGGCGGGAGGTGCCGCTGCGTGCCGCGGCCACGACCGTGTCGCGGTATCTGGTCTCGGTGCGTTCGTGGTTTTCGAGGTCGGCGTACGCGGAAGACGACACGTACGAGCCGTGGCGTAATCGGTCGATCTGTCGTTCTTTGAGCGCACGTTGGATGTCGCGGTCGGTGCCGCCCTCGCTGATTACGCTGCGTCGGTAAATGATTCGGCTGTCGGACGTTGACCCTTCGGGGTCGGATACGGGGAATGTGGTCACGGACTGATCGTGGCTGAAAGTCGCGGAAGGGAGTCGTCGACGACGGCGGGCTGTGGATAAGTAGGTCAGATTCGCGGCGTTGTGGACAAGTCGTCGTGCCGATGATGGTTGGGGGTGCAGGGCGCGGGCAACGTGGACGGGGTTGGGGCGCGACTTTTCCTCGAGTTTCTGGGGTTTCCGCGCGAAGTTTTGCGGGGAGGGGTCGGAGAGTGGGGGAAAGAAGCCTTCCCCTAGTTTCTGCGCGGCGACGGCGCGGCGACGGCGACGGCGACGGCGGCGGGGAGGGGTGGGCGGTGCAGGCCGGGTGGAGCGGCGGTGGCGGGTGATGGTCAGCCGTACGTGTGGCCGTGGCGCGTCCAGGTCGCGGGTGAATCAGCCTCGCGCAGAGTGCGTTTGAGTGTCTTGAAGGTCGCGGTCTCGGGCAGTGCGTCGACGATGCGCACGCGGTGGGGCCATTGCTTGGGGCCGAGATCGCGCTGGGCGGCGAGGAAGTCGGTGAACTCTGATGGTCCGAGTGTTGGGGCGACCAGGACGGCCTCGATCTCGTCGCCGATCTCGACGGGCACCCCGTACACCGCAGCCTGTTGGATATGGTTGTTGCGCAGTAGGATTCGCTCGATCGGTCCGGCGCCGAGGTTCTCGCCGTCGACGCGCATCCACTCGCCGAGGCGTCCGGCGAAGTGAATGTAGCCGGAGTCGTCGACCCAGCCGAGGTCGCCGGTGTGATAAACCCCGCCGCGCATGCGTTCTGCAGTCGCGGCGTCGTCGCGGTAATAGCCGCTGAAGAGTCCTGGGCCAGAGGTATTCACGATCTCGCCGACCTCGCCCGGAGGTGTGGGCTCGCCGGTTTCCGGGTCGACGACGGCTGTCGGTGAGCGCAACGGTCCGAGGGCGTCGTCGGGAGTGTCGGGAGTGCGGGTGATGGCGACACCTCCCTCGGTGGAACCGAAACCGTCGATGACGCTGCACCCGAATCGGGTGGCGAAGCGTCGTCGGTCGCGTGCCGACGCCTCGTTGCCGTAGACGATCCGAAGCGGGTTCTCGGCGTCGTCGGGGTTCTCGGGGGTCGCCAGGATGTAGTTGAGTGGCTTGCCGACGTAGTTGGCGTAGGTGATGCCGTAGCGACGGACGTCGGGGAGGAAAGCGCTCGCAGAGAATCTGCGCCGCAACGTGATCGACGCTGCACCTGCCACCGCGACCGACCAGCCGGCGATGGTGGCGTTGGAGTGGAACATCGGCATCGAGAGGTAGATGTTGTCGGTTGGGCCGATGTCGAAACGTTCGGCGAGCATCGTGCCGCTTGCGGCGAACGTGCGATGGGTGCAGCGGACCGCCTTCGGTTCGCCGGTGGTGCCGGACGTGAAGATCAGCATCAGCAGATCGTCGTCGGCGGAAGCGGGGAACTCGACGAGTGTCTCGACATGGGGTGCAAGTAGTTTCGGCCACTCGTCGGAGTCGACGTCGATCGTTCGCGCGCCGATGTCGACGTCGGCGAGGAGGTGCCGGGTGTCGGAGTCGGTGAGGACCAGATCGCAGTCGGCGGTGGCGATGTCGGCGGCGAGGGCCGCGCCACGACGGGTGGTGTTGAGTCCGACGACGACGAACTCGCCGAGCGCCGCCGCAGCGATCAGATAGCTGAACTCGGCGACGTTGCTCATCAGCACGCCGACGTGGGGCGGTCGGCCGTCGGTCAACAGGCCGGTGACAGCGGCTGCGCGTTGCGCGGAGCGTCGCAGATGCTCACTCCACGTGACGAAGTCGTCGTCGACGTATAGTCCACGGTCGGTGACGTCGGCCAGTTTCGACAGGATATCGGTGACGGTCACGACGGCGTATTGTCATGCAGGCTCGGCCGCGAGAGCGTCGCCGAGCCGTCGGAGCGATGTGTTGGCAGATCCGAGGGTGAATTCATTCTGCTTGGCGCGCAGGAAGTATCGGTGCGTGGGGTGGCTCGTGTCCAAGCCGACGCCACCGTGGACGTGGACGGCCGTGTGCGCTACTCGATGCCCCGACTCCGCTGCCCAGAACTTCGCGGTTGCGATGGCAGCGGAAACGCCTGCGCTTCCGGTGGTTTCGGGGTGCTCGGGGTCGCCGGACGATCCGGTGTCGGACTGCGCGAGGAGCCACGAGGCCTGGGTGGTGGTCAGCGACAGCGCCGAGACGTCGATGTAGCCGTCCGCGAGACGCTGCGCGACGGCCTGGAACGAGCCGATCGGCCGCCCGAACTGTTCACGTTCGCGGGCGTAGTGTGCGGTGGCGTCCAGCGCGGCGGCGAGCACACCGGACTGCTCTGCACAGACCGCGAGGGTGAGGCGATCGACGAGGTCGGATACGACGTCGACGCCGTGCAGGACGTGGGCGTCGTCGAGTGCGACGTCGGAGAACTCGACGTGATGGGTCGGGGTGAGGCCGGTGGTGCGGGTTTCGGTGATCGTGATGCCGGTGGCGGAGGCATCGACGACTGCGACCGCGACCGAATCGGGATCATGTGCGGTGACCAATAGCAGCCCTGCCGCAGCGGCGTAGCCGACGTTGATCTTGCTGCCGCGCAGTACGTATCCGTCGTCGGTTCGAGTCAGAGTGGTTGTGGGTGAGAGTGCGTCGTCGCCGAGGTCTTCTTCGACGGCGGCGGTTGCGATGAGTGTGCCGTCGGCGAGGCGGGGCAGTAGCTCGGCTGCGAGCTTCGTGGCGGCGTATCGGGCGAGGATCGGGCCGGCCGCGATCGCGTGCTGTCCGAAGGGGACGCGGGCGAGGTGCGTGCCGAGTTGCTCTGCGACGGCGGTGTTCTCGACGGTCGAGAGGTCGCCTGCGGCGTCGCCCGCGAGGGTTTCTGGAAGTTCGAGAGCGAGCAGGCCCGCTGCCGCGAGTTCACGCCAGAGCTGGTCGTCCAGCGGCGCCGACGAGGCTTCGAGCGCAGCGACTCGCTCGTGGGTGCTGATCTTGGTCGCGATGTCGGCGGCGAGATCGCGCACCGCCCTTGCGGTCTCGGGGAGGGTGAAGTCCATGGCGGGTGCTCCTCGGTGGGTGGTGATCTCGACAAGCTCGATCAGCGGTGGTGGGGTCGATCAGCGGTGGTGGGGTCGATCAGCGGTGGTGGGCTCGGTCGGCGGGTGGAGGCGGTCGCTCAGCGGCGGGCGGGCGGGAGGCCAAGGGCCAGCATGCCGATGATGTCGCGCTGGATCTCGTTGGTGCCGCCGCCGAAGGTGAGGATCAGGGAGGTGCGCTGGTAGCGCTCGAGTCGACCGTGGAGCTGGGCGCCGGGCGAATCCTGCCGGAGCGTCGCGGCGGGTCCGACGACTTCCATCAGCAAACGGTAGGCCTCAGTGGAGAATTCGGTGCCGAAGACCTTGGTGGCCGAGGCGTCGGCAGGACTCGGCGATCCGCCGGATGCCGCGGCCGAGGCGATCTTCCAGTTGATCAACTTCAGGTACTCGACCTTCGCGTGTACCCGCGCGAGGTTGGTGCGCACCCAGGGTGCGTCGATGACCCGCTGGCCGTCGCCGGTCTTGTGTTGCTGTGCCCAGGCGACTGTTTCGCGAAGCGCGGTCTGCACGGGGGCGGCGCTGCACAACGCCACGCGCTCGTGGTTGAGCTGGTTGGTCACGAGCGGCCAGCCGCCACCCTCTTCGCCGACCCGCGCGCTGACCGGCACCCGGACGTCGGAGTAGTAGGTGGCCGACGTGTCGACACCCGACATCGTGTGCACCGGGGTGTAGTCGAAGCCGGCGCTGTCGGTCGGGACGATGAGCATCGAGATGCCCTTGTGCTTCTTCCCGCCGGGTTCGAGGGTCGACGGGTCGGTGCGGCACGCCAGCCAGATGTAGTCGGCGTAGGCGACCAGTGACGTCCACATCTTCTGTCCGTTGATCACGTACTCGTCGCCATCGCGCACGGCGGTTGTGCGTAGAGCTGCGAGATCGGTGCCTGCGGCCGGCTCGGAGTAGCCGATCGAGAAGTGCAGTTCGCCCGCTGCGATCTTGGGCAGGAAGAACGCTTTCTGCTCGTCGGTGCCGTAGTTCATGATCGTCGGCGCGACCGAGTTGATCGTCAAAAACGGGACAGGCGCGCCCGCGATCGCGGCTTCGTCGGTGAAGATCAACTGGTCCATCATCGAGCGGTTCTGACCGCCGAACTCGGTCGGCCAGCCCAGCGCGAGCCAGCCGTCCGAACCCATCTGTGCCACGACGTCGCGGTAGGCGTCGCCCTCGCCGAGTTCGCCGTCGCCGCCAGTGAGTGCGGCGCGTCGTTCGTCGGTCATCAATCCCGCGAAGTACGACCGCAGCTCGCGACGGAGATCGGCCTGTTGCTCTGTGTATGCGATGCGCATCTTCGACCCCTGTGATTCCGGTGGGCACTCGCCAACTTCTGAAACACGTTCTAACCTGTATCCACTCAGCCGTCAACCAGCGGACCTGACAACGAAGAGGGGTACTGATGCGAATCAAGGCGGATTTCGACCTGTGCGAGGCCAACGGTGTGTGTGTCGGATTCGCACCCGAGTTCTTCGACCTCGATGACGACGACTACCTGGTAATTCTGTCCGAAGAGGTGCCCGACGACAAGGTCGACGAGGTGCGTCGGGCAGTGGCCGGATGCCCCAAGTCGGCGCTGCGGCTCGAGTGAATCCACGCGTGGTTTCGGGGGTTCGCTTCCGGCACTCAGAGGTCGCATGTTAGAACAGGTTCTAGTAATCGAGAGGGGTTCGTGATGGTGCAGTCACTTGATGATCGAGTCGCCGTGGTCACCGGCGCAGGCGCGGGTCTCGGCAGAGCCGAGGCGATCGGTCTCGCGTCGGCGGGTGCGACGGTGATCGTCAACGACCTCGCGAACTCACTCGACGCCAGCGACACGATCGACACCATCGCCGCCGCGGGCGGCCGAGCGGTGCCCGTCGCGGGCGATATCTCCGACTCCGGCGTGGCCGCTGAGATCATGCGCGTTGCCACCGAGGATCTCGGCCGACTCGACATCGTGGTCAGCAACGCCGGCGTCGTCCGCGACAAGATGCTCTTCAACATGACCGACGACGAATGGGATCTGGTGATCCGGGTCCACCTGCGGGGGCACTTCCTGCTCAACCGCAACGCGGGCGCCTACTGGCGTGGTGAGTCGAAGAAGGCGGGCGGACCGGTCTACGGGCGTCTGATCAACACCTCGTCGGAAGCCGGCCTGCTGGGCCCCGAGGGGCAGGCGAACTACGCCGCAGCCAAGGCCGGGATCACTGCGCTCACCCTCTCCTCGTCGCGCGCGCTCAAGCGATACGGCGTGCGTGCGAACGCGATCTGCCCGCGTGCGCGGACCGCGATGACCGCCGCGGTGTTCGGTGAAGCACCCACCGATGGCGTCGACCCGCTGTCGCCCGAGCATGTCGTACGACTCGTGAATTTTCTCGCCTCGCCCGACTCCGACGACGTGACCGGACAGGTCTTCGTCGTCTACGGTCCGCGCGTTACCCTGATGGCCGCGCCGACCGTCGATGAGGTCTTCGAAGCCGAGGGCGACGCCTGGAACGCCGACGATTTGACGAAGTCGCTGACGTCGTATTTCGCGGAACGGGATCCGTCGAAAACCTTCACGGCGCGTGGGCTGGTCAACTGACCCACTTCTGTGAGTTTTGCGTGCTAGGTTGCTTGGAAACCGGGGAAGAGGAGCAGACGTTTGTCGCGCAGGCTTGACGCGCCGCTGGAGCAGATCGGCGACTTCGTTGCCCTAGGGGTCGATTCATTTCGCGAGCTGTTTCACCGCCCTTTTCAGTGGCGGGAGACGGTCGAGCAATCGTGGGCGATCGCGCGTGTCTCGATGATGCCGACGCTGCTCGTGGCGATCCCCTTCACCGTGCTCGTCAGCTTCACGCTGAACATCCTGCTGCGTGAGATCGGTGCGCAAGACCTGTCGGGAGCCGGCGCGGCGCTCGGCACGATCACTCAGATCGGTCCCATCGTCACGGTGCTCATCGTCGCGGGCGCGGGTGCCACGGCCATCTGCGCCGACCTCGGCGCTCGGACGATCCGCGAGGAGATCGACGCGATGGAGGTGCTCGGGATCAATCCGGTGCATCGGCTCGTGGTTCCCCGTGTGATCGCCTCGACCGGCGTGGCGCTGTTGCTCAACAGCCTCGTGTGCACGATCGGTATCGGCGGCGGGTTCCTGTTCTCCGTGTACCTGCAGGATGTGAATCCAGGTGCCTTCCTCGCGAGCCTGACGCTGCTGACCGGCTTCGGCGAACTGATGATCTCGATGGTCAAAGCGGCGCTGTTCGGGCTGTTCGCGGGATTGGTCGGCTGCTATCAGGGACTGAACGTCAAGGGCGGTGCCAAGGGCGTCGGCGATGCTGTGAACGAGACCGTCGTCTACTCCTTCATGGCTCTGTTCGTGGTCAACGTCGTTGTCACCGCGGTCGGCGTGAAGGCGACGGCGGGCTGAGCAATGGTCCTTCCCTTCACGACGCGGCTCCAGACCGCCAGAGTCGCGATCAAACGCGCGGGCGACGACTGGAACCAAATCGGCGATCAGGCTCTCTTCTACTGGGACAGCCTTGTCGCGATCCCGCGAGCGGTACGCCAGTACAAGAAAGAGACGCTCCGGCTGATCGCGGAGATCTCCATGGGTTCGGGTGCCCTGGCGATGATCGGCGGCACCGTCGTCGTTGTCGGATTCCTGACGTTGTTCACCGGCGGCACCATCGCCGTCCAGGGCTACAGCTCGCTGGCCAACATCGGTGTCGAGGCGCTGACGGGATTCTTCTCGGCGTTCATCAACGTCCGCATCGCGGTTCCGGTGATCGCGGGTATCGCGCTCGCCGCGACGATCGGTGCGGGAGCGACAGCGCAGTTGGGCGCCATGCGGGTCAGCGAGGAGATCGACGCACTCGAGACCATGGCGATCTCGTCGATTCCCTACCTGGTCAGCACGCGCATCATCGCGGGCATGATCGCGATCATCCCGCTCTACTCGCTCGCCTCCCTGGCCGCCTTCGTCGCCAGCCGATTTGCGACGGTCGTCATCTACGGGCAGTCGTCGGGTGTGTACGACCACTACTTCAACACGTTCCTGATCCCGTCGGACATTCTCTGGTCGTTCGTGCAGGCCATTTGTATGGCCATCGCGGTGATGCTGATCCACACCTACTACGGCTACAACGCCGACGGCGGTCCGGTCGGCGTCGGCGTCGCGGTCGGCAACGCGGTGCGCGCGTCGCTGGTGGTCGTCGTCGTCATCACGTTGCTCACTTCGCTCGCCATCTACGGCGCCGACGGCAAGTTCAACCTGGCGGGCTGATCAGATGGCGCGCAGACAGGAGCGGAGCCCGCTGGTCCGCAAGACGGCGGCGGTGATCATGGTGGGTGGCCTCGTCGCGGTTGTCGTCGGTGCGGGCGCACAGTTCCTCGGGTGGTTTGCCGACACCCAATCGGTCACTCTCAATACCCCGCGCGCCGGTCTGGTGATGAGCCCCGACGCCAAGGTGAAACTGCGCGGCGTGCAGGTCGGCAGGGTTGCGACGATCAGGCAGACCGACGGCCACGCGGTGCTCGATCTCGACATCGACTCCGACAAGATGTCGCAGATCCCGCAGAACGTGACCGCCGACATCAAGTCCAACACGGTTTTCGGGGCCAAGGCAGTCAACCTGGTGGTCCCCGAGTCCGGACCGCAGGGCCACCTCTACGCGGGCCAGGTGATCGCGGCCGACCGCGTCGTCGTCGAACTCAACACTGTCTTCCAACAGTTGGTCAACGTGCTCGCCGACCTCCAGCCCGAGAAGCTCAATGCCGTCATGGGCGCCGTCGACACCGCGCTGTCGGGACAGGGCAAGCAGATCGGTGCGTCGCTCGACCAACTGTCGGGGTTGCTCGCGAAGACCAACCCTCATCTGCCGGAGCTCAACGAGGCGATCGAACAGGCCGCGGGAGCGACCAATGTGTACGCCGACGCCATGCCGGATCTCATGCGGACTGTCGACAACGCGACGTTCCTCGGCAACACATTGCTCGACAACTCGGCCAACCTCGACGCACTGCTGATCAACGCGACGGGGATGGCCAATACGATCAACGGGGTACTCTCGCCGCCCAAGCAGACGCTGATCGATTCGTTGTCGAACCTGAACCCCGTCGCGCGGCTCCTCGGCTACCAGTCGCCGGGACTCACATGCTTTTTGACCGCGAGCGCGCAGGCCGCGGATCTCGCCAAGCCGATGCTCGGCGGAAAGAACAACAATCTGCTGTTGTATGCGGGATTGCAGCCGGGCACCGACCCGTACACGTATCCGCAGAGCCTGCCGATCGTCGGTGCCGACGGCCCGCCGACCTGCGAAGGAGCGTTGAGCAACCCGACAACCGACGTCAACACCGGCTTCTACGTGACCGACAACGCTCCCGTGCCCTACCAGCCACGCACCACTCCGAAGGCCTCACGCGAGAAGCTCTTCCAGGTGCTCTTCGGGGAGCCCGCCCGTGGTTGACAATCGCACTCGCGCATTCCGCGCCACCGTCATCAAGCTGGGCGCATTCGCGACGGTCATGGTCTTGGTCTTCGTCGGCCTCGTCGCCGTGTTCAGCAACTACCGACCTGGATCGTCGTCGGACTACTCCGCGATCTTCACGAGTGCGTCGGAGATGAAGTCGGGGTCGAAAGTGAAGATCGCCGGCGTGCAGGTCGGCACCGTGCACAAGGTCGGGTTGACGCGAAGCAACGACGCCGAGGTGTCGTTCAGCGTCGACGAGAAGTACCGATTACCCAGATCCGTGCGTGCGTTGATTCGCTACGAGAACCTCACGGGCGACCGCTATGTCGACATCGAGCAAGGCGAGGGCGATCCCGACGACACACTGCCCTCGGGAGCGACGATCCCGATCGGACAGACCGAGCCCGCGATGGACCTCGACAAGTTGCTCGGCGGGTTCAAACCGTTGTTCCGCACGCTCGACCCCGACGAGGTGAACCAACTGTCGGCGTCGTTGATCGAGGTCTTTCAGGGCCGAGCGCAGCGGGAGGCGTTGACCAATCTGCTCGCGCAGACGTCGTCGTTCACCGGCGCGCTCGCCGATCGTGATCAATTGATCGGCGACGTCATCGACAACCTCAACCAGACGCTCGGCATTCTCGACGGCGACAAGAAAGGTCTCGACACCAGCCTCGATCAGATGCAGCAGTTGATCACCGGCCTGTCGGCACAGCGCGGAACCATCGGGAACGCGCTGACGCAGACGGCCGCGGTGACCAACGGACTGTCGGGGTTGCTCGGTGCGACGCGTCCCGATCTCAAGCAGATCGTCGCCGAGACGGGCACGGTCTCGGGCAACCTGTTGAAGTCGGAGCCATACCTGCGGCAACTCGCGGGACGACTCCCCAATGACTTCAAGAAGCTCTCCAATCTCGGCAGCTACGGTGCATGGCTGCAGATCTACTTCTGTCGAATCCGGTTGCTGCTCAGCGGACCCGACGGCAAGCAGTACTTCTTCACCTCCAACGACGTGATGGGCGATACCACCAAGGCCGGCGGGAGGTGCGCGGCCACATGAGCGAGAAGCGGGCGCTCCTCAACGGGCGCAGCAGAGTGCAGATCGGCCTCATCGGCGTTGTCGTCACCGCGATGGTCGTGATCGTCGCGATGCAGATGGACAAGCTGCCGTATCTGTCACCGATCAGCAGATACACCGCGTATTTCGACGACGCAGGCGGGCTGGTGACCGGCGACATCGTGACGGTCTCCGGCGTGAAGGTCGGTACGGTCGAGAACATCGTGCTCGCACCGACCGACCAGGGCACGAAGGCCTCGGTCACCTTCCGCATGAACGACACCGTGGTGATGGGTACGGACACGCAGGCCGCGATCAAGACCGAAACAGTGCTCGGCAGAAGGAATCTGACAATTCTGCCGCACGGCGGTGGACGGATCCGGCCGGGCGAGTCGATCGCCAACCGGAACACCATCGCGCCGTATTCACTCTCCGACGCTCTCGACGAGTCGACCAATTCGCTCGCACAGACCGACACCGATCAGCTCAACAAGGCCCTCGACACCCTGTCGGTGACGTTCTCGTCGACACCCGACGAAGTACAGGGCGCGGTCGACGGCGTGTCACGGCTGTCCAAGGCGATTGCCGACCGCGACAACAACCTTCGTGCACTGCTGGCCAAGGCCAACGGTGTCACCGACGTCATCGGTGATCGGAGCAAGCAGATCAATCAGCTTCTCGTGGACGCCAATTCGCTTGTCGGCGAACTGCAGTTCCGACGCACCGCCATCGCGCAGCTCATCAGTGGTACCCGCAACGTCGCCGAGCAGATCTCCGGATTCATCAAGGAGAACAACGAACAATTGCGGCCTGCACTGACGAAACTCGACGGTGTGCTCGACATCCTCAACGACAACGAGGAGAACCTCAAACAGACTCTCGACCGGCTGGGGCCGTACGCCAACGCGCTCGGCGAGGCCGTCGCATCGGGTCCACGGTTCGAATCCCTGGTCGGCGTCAGTACTTTCGGCGATTACACCGCGACGTTCATGAAGATTCTTCAGCAGAAGTATCCCGAGGCGTGGAAGGCGTTCGGCTACAGCGGTTTCCCGCTGCTGCCGCAGGCATGGAGCCAAGCACCGCCTTCCCCGCCGAAGAACACCGCACCGGCGCCGCCGCCCACCTACCCGACTCCGACGGCAGGTGGCTGACATGACATTCCGTCGTTCCCTTCCGGGGAGTCGAAAGGCATGGGGCGCAGCGGGTCTGGTGGCGTTGCTGGTTCTGGCGGCCATCATCGGATACGCGGTCTACGACCGGGCGACCACCAAGACGATCACCGCCTATTTTCCGTCGGTGAACGGTCTCTACACCGGCGACACCGTGCGTGTGCTCGGCGTCCGCGTCGGAAAGGTCGGCTCCATCACGCCTCGTGCGGGCGATGTGAAGGTGACGCTCGACGTCGATCGGTCGACGGCGATTCCGGCCGACGCGCGGGCCGTGGTGGTGGCCCAGAGTCTCGTTTCCGGCCGGTTCGTCCAACTGACTCCGGTCTACGCGGGCGGAGAGCAGCTCAACGACGGCAGCGCGATTCCCATGGAGCGCACCGCTGTTCCGATGGAGTGGGACGACGTCAAGAAGCAACTCTCGAGTCTGACCAAGGCGATCGGACCCGATGGCGCCGACAAGGGATCGGCTGCCAAGCTGATGGACGTCGCCGACAAGAATCTGCAGGGCAACGGTGAGGCGATCAATTCGTCGATCACCAACCTCTCCGACGTGATGTCGACGCTGTCGTCGGGCCGCGACGACCTCTTCTCGACGATTCGCAACCTGCAGAAGCTGACCGACGCGCTCTCGACGAGTCACGAGGAGCTGGTCCAGTTCAACGGCCGGATCGCCTCTGTGACAGATGTTCTCGCCGACAACACGACGCAGCTTGACGGCGCGATGCACAATCTGGATTCCGCGATGAGCGACATCACGGCGTTCA
>NZ_DLSO01000064.1:0-46397 GCF_002500165.1 Gordonia sp. UBA7860
GATCATGCCGGGCAAGGTCAATCCCGTTCTGCCCGAGGCGGTTACGCAGGTCGCGGCGCAGGTCATCGGCAACGACGCGGCGGTGACCTGGGGCGGCGGGAACGGTGCGTTCGAGCTGAACGTCTACATCCCGATGATGGCGCGCAACGTCCTCGAATCGCTGAAGCTCCTCGCCAACGTGTCTCGGCTGTTCGCCGACCGCTGCATCTCCGGCCTCAAGGCCGATGAGGAGCGCCTGCGGACTCTGGCCGAGAGCTCGCCGTCGATCGTCACGCCGCTCAACTCGGCCATCGGTTACGAGGAGGCCGCGGCCGTCGCGAAGCAGGCCCTCAAGGAGAAGAAAACGATCCGGCAGACCGTTCTCGATCGTGGTCTGGTCCCAGACAAGCTCAGCGAAGAGGAACTCGACAAGCGCCTCGACGTGTTGAAGATGGCCAACCTCGACCACAAGCGCTGAGTCATGACCGATCTCGCGCCCTTCCCCACCGACTGGCAGACGGCGCTCGCGCTCGTGGCGCATCCGGATGATCCGGAGTACGGCATGGCGGCGGCGGTCGCGAAGTGGACGAGCGAAGGCAAACGCGTTGTATACGCACTGGCGTCGAGCGGTGAGCTCGGCATCGAAGGCATGGCGGCAGCCGAGGCCGGTCCGCTTCGAGAAGGCGAACAACGCGCGTCTGCCGCCATCGTCGGCGTCGATGAGGTGGAGTTCTGGGGCTTTCCGGACAGCAACATTCGCAACACTCCTGAGCTCCGCGCCGCGATCGCAGAGACGATCCGACGGGTCGGACCCCAGGTGGTGCTCTCGCTCTACGGCGGAGCCGAGTGGGCGCCGGGTAAACCCAACCAGCGCGATCACATGGAGTTCGCCGCAGCGGTTCTCGATGCGTACGACTCACTCGGCGACGACGCTCCGCGCTGGCTGTTCGAGAACGGTCCACACCCGACGCACGCCGTCGACGTCACCGAGCAAATCGATGTCGCAGTGAATTCCCTTGCGGCACATGAGGTGTACCTAAGGGTTCTCGATCCCGACACACCGGTCGTCGACCAGGCGCGTGCACAGATCGAACTCATGAGCGCGCCGCGCGACGACTTCGGAGGTCGTCGCGCGGCGTGCTTCGAACTCAAGAGGACGCGCACTACTTCGGAGTGACGGCCGAGTCGCCTTCGGGTTCATCGGCCTTCAGTTCATCGGCAATGTCGGCGTCGGCGAGCCGCTCCTGCTCCTCGGTCGACAGGGTCTGAATCGTGCCGATACGCGCAGCGATCTCTGGTCGTGTCACCCGGAGGTAGACGTACCACGCGACGCCCGCTGCGAGTATCGCGAGGTACACGAACGGCAGAATGTTGAATGGAAACTCCGGAACCGGGTAGAGGTTGTTGACGATCACGTAACCGAGCGCCACCACCGCGAGACCCGACACGATCGTACGGAAGGGCGTGAGCGCCTTGATCTTGTACAGCCAGATCGGTGTCGCGATCACCACGAGCAGATAGCTCACCAGGAATCCCCAGTTGGTGACGTATGCACCGTAGACGTCGAACACGGTGCGGCCTGCGGAACTGAAGGTGGCCACAACCGAAAACACCAGTGCCGCAGCACCGACGAACGCGACGCCGACCCACGGGGTGTGGTACCTGGAGTGGACCTTGGCGAACACACGCGGCAGTGCACCCTCGTGCGCGAAGGTGAACAACGACCGTGCTGCCGAACTCGTGACCGCCGTGACGAAGACGATGAAGGCGACGGCGACGGCAGCACTCGTCACCGGTTTCACCCAACCCACACCGGACGAGTCGGCGAGCTGCGGGAGAATCGCCTTGTCTCCGTTGATCCCGTCGAAATGCAGCACCTGCGGATACGTCGCGATGATGTACAGCACACCGATGATCAACACGACACGCAAAAGCGCTTTCGAGATCGACCGGTGCGCGTCACGCGCTTCAGCACCCAGCGACGCAACGCTTTCGAAGCCTGCATAGGCACCGACGGCCGTCACCGCCGCGACGAACGTCGAGCTGTGGCCCAGATTCGACATGCTCCACTGCTCGGCGTCGAAGTGCCACCCGTAGGACACGTAGGCGGCCACGATGATCACCGCGATGGAGATCAGTGCGATGACCTCGAAGACCAACTCGTACTTCGCGGCGAGCGACGCCCCGCGGATGGGTAGGTACACAGCGAGTCCGACGACCAGGAAGACCAGCAGAAGCCGGAACCACGAAGCCTCCGAACCGATTCCGAGTTCGAGAAGGAACGAATCGACGTAGAGCACACCGCCGAGGGTTCCGGTCACCGAGAATCCGACGTAGCCGATCAGCAGACTGAAACCTCCGACGAACGCGAACGCGGGTCCGAGTCCGTTACCGGTGTAGGTTCCCAGCGAGCCGGACGAGACCGTCCGCCGCGCTTGAAAACTGATGGTTGTCGCGAGCAGCAGGGCGATCACCAATCCGATGATTGCCGCCCACGCGGCGCCCTTCCCTGCCGCGGTGTAGAGCGCGAACGGAACGGACGCGACAGCGACGCTCGGTGCCGCAGCGGCGAGGCCCTGCGCGAAGACCTCCCAGGGGCCCAGTGTGTTCGAGCGCAGACCGCCTGGTTGCCCGATGATCGCCGCATCATGTTGGGCGGCTGCACTTTCCGGAGTATGCGGTGGCGCCAGGGGTGTGTGCGCCGCCTCGGGCGGGCGCGTCGACGTCGAGTCTGTGGTCATCTCGATTCCTCTCGGACACCCATCGCCACATACGGCTACCCGGCCGTGGAAACTGGATGTCTCATGTATTGCGCTGTGCGCGAACGGGATTGATCGAGTGAAGTATGCAGGTCGACGACGTCGTTGCCAGCCCTTATTCTCCCTGCGGTTCTATCCCTCTCAACACAGCGGAGCCGACGGCGCTGCTGCACGCAGATGTCCACGCAGAGTGTCGGTCTCGTAGTCGTGGCGGTAGAGGCCACGTCGACGAAGGAGTGGCACCACCTCGTCGGAGATCACCGCGAGACCGTCGATCAGCGCATCGGGTTGCAGATTGAAGCCGTCGATCGCGCCCGCGTTGAACCAGTCGTCGATTCGATCGACCAATTGCTCCGGGGTGCCCACGAATCCGGCGTGGCCCGAACCCGTGTAGCGGGTCTGCCGCAGGTACTCGCGGACCGTCGGATTGGTGCGTCGGATCTGCGCGACGATCGACTCGCGGAAACCGATACTGCCACTGAAGTTCTGGAGGTCGACGGGTCCCGCGAGCACGTCCTCGGGGAACGGGGCGTCGAGGTCGAGTTTCGTCGCGTCGACGCCGATCGCGTGCGACAACCAGCCGACCGAATACCACGCCGGACTTCGATCGTGAAGCTCGTCGTTGCGTCTTCTGGCTTCCTCTTCGGTGCTGCCGAGCGAGACGAGCAACCCGGGCAGGATCTTCACATCGTCGGACGAACGACCGAATGCCGACGCTTTTCGCTTCACGAGACGATAGTGTTCGACAGCCTTGTCGCGCGTCAGCTCTGCGGCGAAGACGCCCTCGGCCACCCGTCCGGCGAGTTCGCGCCCGGCCGCCGACCCACCTGCCTGAAAGAGCACCGGATGCTCACCACGCGACGGTGTGCGCAATCGCCCGTCGACCGAGAAGTGGACTCCCCTGTGCCGAATCTCGCGGCCCGTGTCCGCTGACCCCCACAGTGCACGAACCACATCGACGAACTCACCTGCGCGCTCGTAGCGGTCATCGCGTGGTGGAACGTCGGGTTGCCCGAAGTTTCGGGCCGCAGCGGGTCCTCGAGTGGTCACGATATTCCAGGCCGCTCGACCCTGCGACAGGTAATCGAGCGTCAGCAATCTCTCGGCGAGTTCGACCGGATCGTTGAACGTCGTCGACGCCGTGGACACCAACCCGACCCGCTCCGTCGCAGCTGCGACGTGTGCCCAATTGACCGTCGGCTCCAGGTGCGCCGGATTGGCGTCGTAGGCTGGGTCGCCGAGCGCGGGAGCGTCGGCGAGGAAGACCGCGTCGAGTGTTCCGCGCTCGGCGATCCGACCGATCTCCTCCCAATAGTCGGGCGAGACAAACGATTCCGCGCTCAGTCCGGGGGTCTGCCAGGAGGCGGGCACGTAGCCGAGGACCAGGGCGTTGATGCCCAAAATGACGTGGCCGTCGCGTCGGGTCATGGGGTGTTCCTCTCGGAGTGGAGGTCAGGATGCGACGAGCGGTTCAGGCCGTGCGAATGCCGCGCGACGTGCGACCCTGGGCGGAGCGGGTAGTTCGAGCGCGGCCCGCAGCGACAGACCCGGCGCGATCGGTTGGGAGGTTGCCAGCAGCTTCTCCGCGACACCGGCCAGCGTTTCGGGCGACAAGTCGTCGTCGCGCAACAGAATTCCGGCGACATCGGTCGGCGGCGCTGTCGTCGACGACATCTCACGGACGGCGACGGCCGGACCGACGACGAGGTCGACATCGGTGTTTGCGCGGATCTCGCGCGCGCCGGAGTGGTACGCGGCGATGACCGACGGACCGGTCGCGGGCTCCGGCACCGTCAGCGGCCCAGCGATCCGGTAGGGCTCCTCGAGGTCGGCGAACTGGATCCGATCCGACTCCACGAAGATCCCGGACGCACGGTCGGCGACAACCGACTCGAACGGCCAGGTCTGTTCCAGAACACGTACCGCGTGGGCGATGTCGTCGACGGATACGTCGTCGTGGCTCCACTGGTCACCTGCAGGCACGTAAGGGTCGCGTGGGCCGAGCAGCACGCCGATTCTCCCCCGCGAGAGATGCCCGGCGGATGCGACTCGTCGCGCGAGGTTGTAAGGATGATCGCGGCGCGACGACGCCGTGCACAGGAACCGTGACCGCGGGGCCTTCTTTGCGAGAAAGGTTGTCGCGACGGAGGATTCCAGCGTTATGCGCCGCGGGGCGGCGTCGTCGGCCTCTGTGGCCCCGTGAACGTCGTGGGCCCTGTCGAGCCGATCGATGCCGACGACGGTGAACGCCAGCGGCAGCGAATCCCAGCGCGCGACAAGCGCCCGATCGGCCAGCAGCACGTCCGCCTGCTCGCCGGTCAATCCGACCGCGACGTATGGTGCACTCATCTGTCCTCTCCCCTCAGTTTCCCTGTCCGCCGCGGCCCAATGCCGAGAAGTCGGGGACGGGGTCGACTCCGTTGACCAGCCAGTTGCCCACGATGCGCGCCTTGTAGACCCGTGGATTGTGCGAGGCCAGGGTGCGCGCGTTGCGCCAGTGACGGTCGAGAGCCTTGTCGGTGGACACTCCGGACGCGCCGAGTGCGTCGAAGATCTCGGTGGTGGCCGCTAGCGCGGCGTCGATGATGGTCAGTTGCGCGTGGTCGGTGGCGAGCTGGGCCTCGGTGACGCGAGCCCTGCGGAGGTCGAGGTCTCCGGCGGCGTGTGCCTCGGCGATACGATCGAGCGTCCTACCCACCTCACGCAGCGCGGCGTCTGCCGCATGGGCCCGCGCCGACACGCCGCCGATGACTGCCAGCAACTGAGGATCGTTGGCGGGCACCGGGTCCAGTCCCTGCGGATAGTTGCGCTTGCGCGCCCGGAGCGCCTCGATTCCGTCGCGCAGGGATGCGTGGATGATTCCGGTGAGCACTGCGAGGATCGCCACCTGGTAGAAGTGGCCCTGGTAGACAAAGCGTTCGGTGATATCGAAGACGTTGTCGGGCTCGGCCGGCACGTCGACGTAACGTGCACTCCCGCTGGCGGTTGTCTGTTGCCCGAATCCCGTCCAGTCGTCGACGAGTTCGACACCGGGATCGTCTCGGCGCACGAGCGCGGTGAGCAGCCCGCCGTCGTCGGACTTGCCGATCACATCGAGCCAATCGGCGAAAAGGCTCCCGGTGGCGTAGAACTTGGCCCCGCTGACGAAGTAGCGTTCGTCGTCACCCCGTCTGACGGTTGTCGCGATTGTTGCGTACGTACCGTTGTTCGCCTCGGTCCAACCCCCACCGACGAATTCGCCCGTGAGGAAACGCTCGATCCACCGATCGTTGCCCGCTGACTGCGGCGCGTTGAGTCGATCCTCCACAAACGCCAGATGATTGCGGAATACGTGCGCAATGTTCGCGTCCGCGGCGGCCAGTCTCGACAGCAGCAGAAAGGTCTGCTCCAGCGAGGCGCCCAGACCGTCGAACTCCACAGGAATCCTGATGCGGCCCAGTCCCTCTCGGACCAGGTCCGCAACCTCGTCGTAGCCGAATGAACGGTCGTGTTCGCGCGCGACGTTGGAGGCCGCGATGCGCTCGAATGCCGGCGCAAAGCGCTCGACGAGCTGGTCGTAGTCGGCGGTTGGCTCGCGCAGATAGGTTGTCCAACCCTCGATCTCACGGTCGGACGGCGCGTGTGTGGTGGTCTCGGTCATCGGGAGATCCTTCCTGTCGGCGACAGTGGCCGACACATGACATACGGGTTGCGTGCGGCGAGGCCAGAACACAGTCTCGTCAGAAGACAGTGCCTGCGAAGGGCAGCGCACCGGTGGCGAACAGACCGTCGAGTCGGTCGACAGCCGATGCGGCAGACACGTCGACGCGGCCGACGTCTGCCAGCGACCGCCACCGCGTGCCGCCGAGATACGCTGCGGCGAGCGTCGCCACGTCGGTCGTTGCGTCGGCCTTGCCCGTCACGCGTTCGGTGCCCTTGGGTCCGATCTCGAACACCGCATTGTTGCGCTCGATGAGCGGATCGACGACCTCGAGCCGTACCGGATCATCGATCCGGTATGTCCGTGCACGAAAGGCTGATTCGACGTCGACGAGCCGCAGCCATGTTTCGTCGTGTGCTGTGCCCAGCCGGACTGCACGCGGGTCGGTGACGGCCAGCGGCAGCGAATCGTCCAGTGCGACAGCGGGCTGTTCGATCACATCGACGAGGTCGAGTGTCGACAGGTGACGCCACAACGCTGCCCACGCGGTCGGCCCCGAAGCCACGAAGTCGACGACGGTGATCGTCTTGGCGTCGCTACTGAACCAATGGTCGGGGTCCTCCGGCTTGTAGACGACATAGCCGTCGTCTACTCCATCGGAGCTGTGCACGGCGACGTAATGCTGCACTGGCGAGGCGTCGCGTCGTAGTTGTTGCAGTCGCCACCAGCCTGCCGGGCGGTCGATGGCACCGACCCAGGTTGCGGCGCGCCCGTAGATGTCGGCCAGCAGCTCCGTCGTGACCGCGTCGTCGACGAGTCGCACGTTGCTGTCACCACCGGGCACGGTGTCGCGCAGCCTCGCTCGGTGCGCGTCGATGGTCACGGCCCGACTCGAACTCGCGATCCCGTAGCCGAAGCGTTCGTAGATCACGGCCTCGGACGCACGAAGCGTCGCAACGACCTCTCCCCGGTCGGCGATGTCTTGTAGTTGACGCTCGATGAGCCCGGTGACGATTCCCCGACGACGGTGCGTCGGCAGCACGCCGACGTGCGTGACGGCCGCGTGGGGAACGCGTGCACCGCCCGGCACGACGAGCTGACTCGAGTACGAGTCCGCGCCCGCAACGATGACATCGGAGTCGAATGCGCCCAGATACCGACCCTGCTCGGTGATGGTCGCGGCGTCGAGTTGTCCGAAGCGAAGCCCGACCATCGACCGCAGGAACACCCGGAAGGCCGCATTGACCTCGTCCGGGCCGGACAGCGGTCGGATGGTGACACTCATCGGTGCCACGTCCGCTGATGATCGCGGTGGGTTGCCAGGTAGGCCCCCGGCCCGAAGTGATGGTCGTAGAAGTCGGTGTCGATGTGTTGTGCCTGAAGGTAATTGAGGATGTGCACCGTCGGCACAGTGCCCGGGATCTTCCCGAAGGTGTCGTCGACGTACGCGATCTGCTCGGTGAGCAGTCGAACGAAGTCGTCGTCGTGGCGCGCCGCCGACCCGCGGACGCGTGGGTTGTCACTCCAGGGGCCGGGAGTGTCCGGGTGAAAGGGCCCACCGGGACCGAACTTTCGCTCCGTAAACCGTGCTACGGCCTCGGCGGCGTCCGTGACGTGCGGGCGCGACAGAGTCTCGAACACACCGGGGAGTCCCGTCGGATTCGGTAGGGCCCAACGGTCGTCGGTCTGCACCTCGAAGCCGAGTCCTGGCACTGCGGGATCGCCCGACGCCCCGAGGATCGACAGCCGGTCGATCCCGTCGAAGGTCCACCCACCGAGTCCCAACGCTCCGAGCACGAGGTGACCGTTGTAGGCGGCGGTGATCAGCTCCGCGCTCGCCTCCGCGAGTGTGTACTGCTCGACGAACGACAGCGGGAACGGGTCCCCGGCGTGACGCAGCGACGAGTCTGTGCCACCGGGGATTGCGCGTTCGCTGATGTCGTCGTACAGCCCGTAGCCGTTCTGGAGGAAGAACGCGACGTTGGCGATGAAGTGCTGCGCCAGGTCGGCGATCGGAATGACGAGCAGCGAACCCGGATGATTGGCGATCCAGGTGTTGTGGCCCTCGAGGTAGGGCTCTTCGCGCGGGAGGTAGATACGCTCGTCGGAGAGCTTGCGGTACCGACCAACCGTCTCCGCGAGCCACGCCTCGATGTCGGTATCGGACGCCGACCCGTCCTCTGGCAGTTCACCGTGGGGTTCCGCGTCGCGACTCGACAAGAAGTAGGTACCCGAGTCGTCGGTGAAGAAGAACTCGGTGGTGTGAAACCCGGCCGCGGACGGGAATGTTCGGCCCGTTGCGGTGCCCGAGTAGTTCGGCAGCGCCGGCGCGTATCCGGGGTGGTGGCTGATCCCGAAGTTCCAGCCGGTCACTCCGGTGACAGCGGCGAGCACGATCGCGCGCTCAGTGTCGCTGAGCGGCTGAACCGGTTTGTCACTGGCGAAAGCCAGTTCTCCCGAGGGGATTTCACCGCCGACCGGGAAACGGCGTGATCGGCGGCCGGTGATCGCCCCGAGCAGTGGGAAGCTGCTGAGGTCGGCAAGCGCTCCGCTTGTGCTCGTCGAGCACAAAAGCGGCTGCGGCAGTTGAGGTCATGCGCTCACTCCCGTCAACGCGTGATCGACGACGTGGCGGCCGACGTGATCGGCCACCGCGCGGTGGGCTGTCTCGTTGAGCACGTCGTGCGCGGCGTCGTCGATGATCTCGACGCGAAGTCCCGGCAGTCGGTCCTGCCAGGCGAGCACGCCGGTCACCGGAGCGATCTGATCTTCCGAACCATGCACTGCGAGAACGGGTGTCGACAACGTCGACACTTGCTCGTCGAGCCTGGCCCACGCGGGTTCGAAGAGGGCCTTCAAGACCTTCACGACGTCGGCGCCGGTGAACGCCAGCGGATCGTTGGCCAATTCGTCGCGATAGAACGGATCGGCCGACAGCGCATCGAGCTCGAGTTCAACACTGCCGCCATCCTCGGCCACCGAACTCAGCCACGGTAGCGGCGACAACGGGGCACCCGAGATCACCACACTGGAGTACCTCGACGGCTGATCGAGCGCCGCGAACAGTGCACCGAGACTGCCGAGCGAGTGTCCGCTGATCGCGATCGGGAGCTCGGGCGAGTGTGCCGTGACGAGATCGGTCAGGGCTTGCGCGTTGTGCACCACGGCGTCGTACGATCCGACGTCGCCACGCTCACCGTCGGACAACCCGTGGCCCTGCTGGTCCAGCGCCCATAGTTCGACGCCGTGCGCTGCCAGCTCCGCGGCGTAGCGGTGGTAGAGACCCGAGTGCTCACCGAATCCGTGCAGAAGTATCAGCGCGGCAGTCGGCGCGGTGTTGGTGGGCCAGTGCCGGTAGAAGATCCGACCCTGCGCGCCGTCGAAGAAGGGCATGATTGACTCCTGTTGTGGGCATGTGATGCGCCCGAGAAGCATCGCGCACCACCACATTTCACGACAGGCTTTGAACCATTGGGATTTTGAGCCCACGACCGCACCCCTGGACGTGTGTCATATCGAAGGACGTGGGTGCTGCAGCACCCACGTCCTTCGATTCAACACATATTCAGCGGGCGGCCACCGCCGCGGTTGCGCTATTTGGACCCGAGCAGAGTCGGAATCAGGTTGACCAGTTGCGTCAACAGATCACTCAGCCCCTTGTCGCCCAGGATGTCTGACACTCCCGGCAGACTCGGCGTCGCGGGCGCGTTCGGCGTCGTTCCCGACGGCGCACTAGTCGACGGCCCGTCGCCCGTGGGTGCGGCGGCGTTGACGCCGATGGTGATCTTGGGGTGCTTGGCAGGGTCGAGCCACGCGAGGATCTTGCGCATCACGTCGCGATCGATGGCAACGCAGCCCTGAGTCGGCTCACCGTTGGTGACGTGGAGGAACATCGCCGACGCCTTGCCCGGGGTGCGCTGCGGGTTGTGCGCGATGTTGACCGCGTAGTCGTACACCGGACCTGCGTCGTAGAGGTTCTCACTGTCGCCGCCGGGACTGTTCGCCTGGCGGACGTGGGTGTTGTAGGTCGGAGACTTCATGTTGGAGTCCCACCAGTCCTGACGCGTCGCCTGGAAGTACGGCATCTTGGTGCCCGGGTTCGCCTGCCTACCGAATGCCTGGTCCAGCGCGAAGGTGCCCTCGGGCGTGCGATAGACGTTGTCCTTGGGCTCCCCCATTCCCAGCGAACCCAGGAACGCCTTGGTCGGCCCGAACACGGGCTTCCACGACTTGTCCGCACCCTTCTCGAACGCGGTGAGCGTCGCGGTGGGGTCGGACGCCTTCGGCGCCGTGACCACGATCATCTGGCCGGTGTCCGACGCCGTGGTACCCGGCTTCGACGATCCGTTACCCGCGAGAGTGTCGAGGATTCCGTCGACCTGCGGGATACCGAGGGAGGGCAACGTCGGCGTTCCCGTGCGGGGTGTCGTGGGTGATGTCGGAGCGGGCGATGTCGGAGTTGTCGAGGTTCCCGGCGCGGCCAATGCCTGGCCGGCACCGGCAACGATTGCAGCCATCACCGCAATCGCTACAAGTCCCAACAGTCTCATTTGCCTCATCAGTAACTTCTGCACCACTCAAGTGTGACAAATGGCAAGACGGCGTGAGTCTCAGGGGCATCACGGTGCTGCACTGATCGGATGACAGAGCAGCAAAAACTGCTACTTGAACATGAACTCAGCCTCATCTATTGTCTTCTGGTGATGCAGCGCACACCGACCGCCGTCGGCGACTGCTCACACACTTCGAAGGGACATCAGATGAGCACTGTCAACACCGTCACGGGCCCCGTGGACTCGGGCGACCTGGGCCCGACTCTCATCCACGAGCACATCTTCGTCCTCGGCGAGGAGTACCGGGAGAACTATCAGGACGACTGGGACGAGGACCGCAGGATCGCCGACGCCGTGCGCGATCTGCGCGAGCTCAAAGGGCTTGGAATCGACACCATCTTCGACCCGACGGTGCTCGGCCTCGGCCGCTACATCCCCCGGATCAAGAAGATCGCCGACCAGGTCGACCTGAACATCGTGGTGGCGACGGGCCTCTACACCTACAACGACATTCCCTTCCAGTTCCACTACACCGGCCCAGGACTGCTATTCGACGTCGACGAGCCGCTGGTGAACCTCTTCGTCCGCGACCTCACGAAGGGCATCGCCGACACCGACGTGCAGGCTTCGTTCCTCAAGTGCGCCATCGAAGAGCAGGGACTGACACCCGGCGTCGAACGCGTGATGCGGGCCGTTGGCCAGGCACACGTTCAGACCGGTGCACCGATCACCGTGCACACCAACCCGCACACCGGCTCGGGCCTTGTCGCGCAGCGCGTTCTGCGCGAGGAGGGCGTCGACCTGAGCAAGGTCGTCATCGGACACTCCGGAGACTCGACCGACCTCGACTACCTCATGAAGCTCGCCGACGACGGATCGATCCTTGGCATGGACCGCTTCGGACTCGACGTGCTGCTGCCCTTCGACGACCGCATCAACACCATCGTCGAACTGGCCAAACGCGGTTACGCCGATCGGATGGGACTTGCCCACGACGCGTCGTGCTTCATCGACTGGTTCGATCCCGAGGCCAAGAAGCAGGCGGTCCCGAACTGGAACTACCGCCACATCAGCGAGGACGTGCTGCCCGCGCTGCGTGAACGGGGTGTGAGCGACGCCGACATCACCACCATGCTCGTCGACGTCCCGCGCCGCTACTTCGAGTGACCACCACGCGCCCGGGGCGACTACCGCCCCGGGCGCATGCAGCTCCACAACCCTTCTGTCATAAGGAATTCTCATGGCCAACCCCGTAGCCGCCCTGTGGAAGGGTGCCGACACCTACCCCGACCGCATTGCGGTACGCAGCGGCGACCGCATCCTGCATTACGGCGACCTGCGTGCTCGAATCGCTCGCAGCGCAGCGCGTTTCGCGGCCTTGGGAGTCTCTCCCGGTGACCGAGTACTGCTTGTTGCGCCGTCGATTCCCGAGTTCGTCATCGCCTACTACGGACTCCATACGATCGGCGCAACCATCATCACGGTCAACACGATGTCGACCACCCACGAGATCGACTACGTGGTCGACGATTCCGGGACCTCATTGATCGTCGCGTGGCACGAGTCGGCAGCCGCGGCCGACCTGGTCGCCACGAACCGTGGCCTTCCGTTCGTGGAACTGAAGCCGTTCGAGGATGATCCGGCCGCAGACGCGCCGTCGGTCGATGCCTATGTCGAGCGCAACGACCACGACACCGCGGTGATCCTGTACACCTCCGGAACCACCGGGAAGCCCAAGGGCGCTCAACTGAGCATCGCCAACGTCAACGCTGCGCCTATCGCGTTCCGCCCGGCACTGCGTCTCGGCGACGAAGAGCGTTGGGCCACAGCACTTCCCCTGTTCCACTGCTTCGGCCAGGTCGTCGTGATGCACAACTCACTCACCTGGGGCGGCAGCCTGTCGCTGCTGTCACCCTTCGCGCCCGTCGAGTTCATGAACCGCATCCGCGACGAGCATGTCACCATCGCCTGTGGCGTGCCGACGATGTGGAATGCGATGTTGCAGAACGCATCCGGATATTCGTCAGATGATTTCGTCGACCTGCGACTGGCGTGCTCGGGCGGGGCGTCGATGCCGGGTGAGGTCATTCGTGCGTTCGCCGACAAGTTCGGCTGCGCGATCCTTGAAGGCTACGGCCTCACCGAGACCGCGGGCACCGCGACCTTCCGCGACCTCGACGGCGAACCGAAGGTCGGAACAGTCGGACCGGCGTTGCCGGGCTTCACCATCGAGATCCGCGATCCCGATGGCACACCACTCGCCGCCGACGAGGTCGGTGAGATCTTCCTCAAGGGGCCGACGGTGATGACGGGCTATTGGAACCGCCCCGAGGCCACCGCATCCGAGCTCGTCGACGGGTGGCTGCGCACGGGTGACATCGGCGCGATGGACGCCGACGGTGACCTCCGGATCATCGACCGCGCAAAGGATCTCATCATCCGCGGCGGCTACAACGTCTACCCGAGAGAAGTCGAAGAGGTGCTCTACACGCACCCGGACATCGTCGAGGTCGCCGTCATCGGAGTGCCCGACGACCACTACGGCGAGGAGATCGCCGCGGTCATCGCGTTGCGGCCGGACGCCGTGCTCGACACCGATTCGTTCCGCGGCTGGGCGAAAGAACGACTCAGCGCCTACAAGGTCCCGCGGATCGTCCACGTCGTCGATGCACTGCCGAAAGGCGCGACCGGAAAGATCCTCAAGCGCGCGATCGACCGCGACTCGCTGCGCCAACTCAGCTCGACGGGTACTGGTTCACCGCAACCTCGATGAGGTTACCGTCGGGAACCTCATCGCCCGATGTCATGAACCGTGCGAGAGGGCCGTCCGGGTGATCAGGCGCGCGACGCCGAACCCGGACGGCGAAGGCCGATCGCGTTGACCCACAGGCGGGTGGCGGTGTCGACCATCGCGTCGACGTCATGCGGCTCGCCACCGACGATGAACGCCTGGTAGGCCATCCGCGACACCATGCCCGACAACGCCGCGGCCGCTGCCGTCGCATCGAGTTCTGGGTCGGCGATGCCTCGTTCCTGCAATTCCTGGATGTGGCGCGCATTGCGTTCGACGAACACGTGGCTCCGCTGGCGCCGCTTCTCACGGAACTCCGCCATCGTCGACGACACCTGCTCGAGCACGAGACGCAGTCCGGCGTTGCGCCGATACGCCTCGAAATAGGCCCGGTTGGCGGCGGCGAGGATCTCGGTGGGGTCGTCGTCGGAACCCGGCTCCACGTGCGGGAAGCCCGGATGCAGCATGTCCTGGTGCGCCTCGGCGAGGACGGCGTCGAGGATCTCTTCCTTGCTGTCGAAGTAGGTGTAGAACGACCCGATCGAGCACTGGGCCTCAGTGGTGATGTCGGTGAGCCGTGAGTCGGCGAATCCGTCGCGCTCGAAGACCGTGCGCGCCGCAGACACCAGAGCGGCCCGCGTTCTCTCTCCGCGAGCGGTCAGGGGTTTGCGCACCGCGCTCGGGGCAGCCGAAACCGACGGCACCTCGAGCGCGGTGTCATGCGCGGCGGTGTCGTCGGTTTCGGTACTCATCTGGGTCTCCTCGGCAATCTCGGGCCTCAGGTCGCTGCCGGCCGGGCGGTCTGATCGATCAACGGTATCCGGTCACGCCAATCCTGCCTCGTCGGCCATCTCGCTCGCCTTGTCGACGAAGCGGTTGACCAACTCTGCGGCAGGGGCGCCGACGACGGCGCGGTTGGTCGGGTCGTCCTGAATTCGACGCACGACTCCCTCGATGATGATGGCGACCTTCCACAACCCCAGCGTCCGCCAGTACTTGAGCGCCTCTGGGTCGCGTCCGGTGATCCGGAGATAGTCGGCTGCCACGTCGGCCGGGGTTGGGAAACCCTCCATGGTCTCTGCGCTGAATCGTCCGGGGATCTCCTCCCCAACCTCAGGCCAGTACGCCAGGGTGCTGCCGATGTCGGCGAGCGGATCGCCGAGCGTCGACAGCTCCCAGTCGAGAGCAGCCTGCACGTCGCCGGTCTTCGGGTCGACCATCACGTTGCGGATGTGGAAGTCGCCGTGCACCAACGACGTCTCGTGCTGCTCCGGGACGTTCTCGGCGAGCCTGCGGGTCAGCGAATCCACCTCGGGGATCTCTCGCGTCTTCGAGTTCTCCCACTGCGCGGCCCACCGCTTGAGTTGGCGCTGCGCGTACGGCTTATGGCTGGCGAGATCGGTGAGCCCGGTCGCATCGAGATCGACCGCGTGAATGTGCGCGAGCGTCTCCATCATCGACGTCCCGACGTTACGGCGCGCGGGCAGGGGAAGAAGCTCCGCATTCTCCTTCTTCTCCAGCGAGATCCCGTCGACGAAGTCCATGACGACGACCGGCACCGGAGCCACCGCTTCGTCGGTGCACACGCCGTACACCTCGGGTACGGGCACATCCGTCGGTGCGAGCGCCGACAGAATGCGCGCCTCGCGCGCCACGTCGTGGGCCGACGCGAGCAGGTGCCCGACGGGAGGCCGGCGCAGGACAAAGCGCCGACCCGATCCGTCGGTGAGTAGATACGTCAGGTTCGACTGTCCGCCACCGATTCTCGTCGCCGTGACCTGGCCGTCGAGGCCGATGCCGTTGTCCGACAACCACGTGAGCAAAGCATCGGTATCGACGTCGGGAATGGCGAGATCAGTCACCGATGCACTCACCACCGCGCGGCCAGAGCCTGATCCGAAACGCCTGCAACGGTTTCCGGAACCGGTCCGGTGCGGTACGGGCGCAATTCACGACGCGCGATCGAGCGCTTGTGCACCTCGTCGGGACCGTCGGCGAGTCGCAACGTCCGAATGTGTGCGTAGGCCATGGCGAGGGGGAAGTCGTCGGTCACACCCGCGCCGCCGTACACCTGGATCGCACGGTCGATGATCTTGAGCGCGACGTTGGGCGCGGCAACCTTGATAGCCGCAATCTCGGTGGCGGCGGCCTTGTTTCCGACGGTGTCCATCATGTCGGCGGCCTTCAGGGTGAGCAGACGCACCATCTCGATGTCGATGCGCGACTCCGCGATCCAGTCCTGGATGTTCGCGCGATCGGCCAGCGGCTCACCATAGGTCACTCGGGACGCGGCACGCGCACACATCAATTCCAGTGCGCGCTCGGCCATTCCGATGGTCCGCATGCAGTGGTGGATGCGGCCGGGTCCCAGGCGAGCCTGTGCGATGGCGAAGCCTTCGCCCTCACCCTTGAGAACGTCGGCCGCGGGCACGCGGACGTTGTCGAAGACAAGTTCTCCGTGGCTCTCTCGATCGACGTATCCGAAGACGGGCAGGTTGCGCACGATGGTGACGCCCGGAGCGTCGGTGGGTACGACCATCATCGACTGCTGCTTGTGCGTCGGCGCGGTCGGGTCGGTCTTGCCCATCACGATGAGCACCTTGCAGTCGGGACGAACCGCGTTGGACGCGAACCACTTACGCCCGTTGAGCACGTACTCGTCGCCGTCACGCACCATCGAGAGCTCGATATTGGTTGCATCCGAACTCGCAACAGCGGGTTCCGTCATGGCGAAGGCCGACGAGATCTCACCGTTGAGCAGCGGCTTGAGGTAGCGCTCCTTGTGCTCGTCGGTACCGAAGAGCGTGAGCACCTCCATGTTGCCCGTGTCGGGTGCGTTGCAGTTGAACACCTCCGACGACCAGACGACGCGACCCATGATCTCGGCGAGCGGCGCGTACTCGAGGTTGCTCAGGCCCGGTCCCCACTCCTTGTGCGGATGGAACAAGTTCCACAGCCCCTCCGCCCGCGCCTTCTCCTTGAGCTGGTCGAGGATCTGCGGGTTGGCGTGCGGATTGTCGAGCTCGCGCATCTGCTGCTCGTACACCGCCTCGTTGGGATAGATGTACTGGTCCATGAAGTCGAGCAGGCGCTGGCGGTATTCCGCTGCGCGCGGCGACATCTCGTACAGACTCATGAAATTCTCCTTGTGGTGTGAGGCTTTCGGAAGAACAGGTGTGTCACGCGTTGGTGAGCTGATCGCGGAGCGTGTTCTGGTACCGACGCATCCCGCGCAACCAGCGGTCATAGTCGGCACCCTTGTTGCGGTACATGTCGAGTACTTCGGGGTGCGGCAGGATCAGGAAATGCTCGTCGGCGATGGCTGCAAGCACTACCTCGGCCACCTCGGACGGCGTGAGCACCCGGCCGGCGGTCTCGACGGCGGCCTGCATCAGCATTTCGTCACTGTTGTCCGGCGACGTCGGCGGACGGAGCAGCGCGGTGTCGACGCCCATCGGGCACAGACAGCTCACCTTGACGCCGTCATCGCCGTAGGTGACGTTGAGCCATTCGGAGAAGGCGACGGCGGCGTGTTTGGTGGTGGAGTAGATGGCCGACCCGAGCTGGGTCAGCAGACCTGCCGCCGACGCCGTCGAGATGAAGTAGCCGTTGCCGCGCTCGACCCATTCGGGAACGAGGCGACGCGCCGCGCGAACGTGCGCGAGCAGGTTGACGTTGAGCGCCACGTCCCAGTCGGCATCCGACGCCGACAGTCCCGGCCGACCTCCGATGCCCGCGTTCGCGACGTAGATGTCGACAGCACCGAACCGGCTCTCCGCAAGCGCGATGGTCGCATCGATGTGCGTCGACGAACCCGCATTCCCGGCCAGCGTCGCCACGTTCTCGCCACTCGGATCAATCTCGGCCGCTGCGCGCTCGAGCGCTTCGTCGTCGAGGTCGGTGGCAACGACCCTGGCCCCACCCGCGACGAGCGCACGCGTGATGGCGGCACCGATACCGCCGGCCGCGCCTGTGACGATCGCAACATTTCCGTCGATGTTCATAGACGAAACCGTACTTGAACCCAATTTCAGGTTCAAGTACGGTGTGGATCTTTTTTCGATTCGGTCTAGGCTCCCCGACCCCGGTCAGCCCAGCATCTTCACCATCGAACTCGAGTCCTCGCCGCTGCGACGAAGGATCACCGCGGAGATCGCGAGTACTGCCAGCGTGAGCGCCAACATCAGCGTTGACATCGCGGCGACCTCCGGGCGAAGCGCGACGCGCACGTTGGAGAACACGTAGACCGGCCACGGCGTGTACCCCGGCTGCTGCACGAACGTCGAGATCACCACGTCGTCGAGACTGAAGGTGAACGCCAGCAGCATGCCCGCGATGATGCCCGGCATGGCCGCCGGCAGGATCACGTGGCGCAGTCGCTCGAGTGGCGGAGCATAGAGATCGGCGGCAGCCTCCTCGAGCGCGGGATCGAGCGACGCGACTCGCGCCCGGACGATGAATGTCACCACGACCATCGACACCACCGCATGCGAGATCACGAGCCGGAAGAGTCCGTTGTTGAACGGGCTCAGGCCACCGTCGACACCGAGGGTGACGTACCACGGCAGGAAGGCGACGGCGTCGGCGATATCGGGGGTGACGAGCGTGACGGTGAGCAACCCCAACAGGCCGATCGACCACCATCGCGGCCGACGCGAGATGCCGATTCCGATACCGGCGAACCCACCGAGCACCGTTGCCAACAGTGCGGAGAGCACGCCCACCTCCAGCGACACCTGCACCGAACGCACGATGGTGTCGTTGGTGACGGCGTCGGAGTACGCGGTGAAGCCGAACGAGTCGAACTGTTGCAGCAGACGGCCGGTGTTGAACGAATAGACCACGATCACCGCGATCGGGAGGAACAGGAACAGGTAGACGATCACCGCCCACGCCTTGATCGCGAAGGTGTACCAATCACGCTGCGTCCGCAGGGGTTTCATCGTCAACGGCGCCAACGGGCCTGACTTCTCCCCCGTCGTATCCACCGCGGGCACGTTGAATACGCGCCTGTCGAGCAGTGTGACGACGGCTCGCACCACCACGCCCGCGATCACCACACAGATGAGCACGACGAGCATCAGCGACACCGTCATCGCCGAACCCAATGCCCAGTTCTGCGCGGTCTCGAACTGCGCGGCGATCATCTGACCCGCCATGGTGCCCTTCGCCCCACCGAGCACCGACGGCGTCACGTAGTCGCCCATCAGCGGGATGAACACCAGGAGCACGCCCGACGCGATACCGGGTGCCGCAAGTGGCAACGTGATCCGGAAGAACGTCGTCCATCGGTTGGCGCCCAGGTCACGGCTGGCCTCCCGGAGCGAGAGTCCGGCCCGGTCCATCGCGACGTAGAGCGGGAAGATCATCAGCGGCAGGTAGTTGTAGACGACGCCGATCTGGACGGCGGCACGCGTGTAGAGGATGCCGAGTTCGCCGAATCCCGCGCTCTGCATCGCGCTCGACAACCAACCCGACGGCGCGAGGGTGATCTGCCAGCCGATCGTGCGGACGAGGAAATTGGTGAAGAAAGGCACGATGATCAACGCGAGATACAACGGTCGACGTCGCGGATTGCTCTTCACCGCAAGCCAATACGCGAAGGGAATGCCGATCAGCAGAGTGAGCAGCACGCCGACGATCGCGATCTGCAGCGTGTTGGTGAAGGTCGAGCGATAGTCCGCGCCGAACGCCTCGCCGTAGTTGTCGAGGGACAGCCGGTCGGTCGCGTAAGTGGTGAACTGGTCGGGCTTGTAACCGAAGCTGTACCAAACGACAAGCGCGAGTGGGATGACGAAGAAGAAGACCAAATACGCCCATGCGGGAAAGGTCAGCCCTCCGGCTCCGAAGAGTCGTTGCCGCAGTGGCGGTTTGGGGGTGTCCGAAGCGGGGTCGGGTTGGTGGTTTCCGGTCTGTGAAGGCGTCAGGATGTCGGTGGTCATCGGGCGCTCCTCGCCTGCATCTGATTGAGGATCTCAGTGCGTTCCTGGGTGGCGGAGTCGACGGTCGCGACGACCAGCCGGTCGACGATCTCGTCCGAGGGGAACAGCAGTTCCGGGTAGGGTAGATCCGCTGCCTTACCCTTCTCTGCCATGCCCTTCACACCCGTCTGATATCCGATGTACTGGAGTTCGCGGAACGACACCTCGGGATCGAGCATGTGGTTGATGAACGCGTACGCGGCCCCCGGATGTTGGGTGCCCCGCACGATCGCGAAGTTGTCGGTGAACAGATTCGCGGTCGGCAACGGATAGACGAATCCCCACCTATCGGGGTCGCTTTCGTTCATCAAGGTCAGCCGGGCGTCGCCGTTCCATGCCTGCAGCAGGCTGTACGAACCGCCGGACACGATGGACGTGATCGACGAGTTGTAGCCCTGGATGGTCGGGGCGAGTTGGTTTACCAAGATGTTGCGCGCGGCCGACAGGCTTTTGGCATCGGTGGTGTTGGGGTCGATGTTCATCGCGCCCATCGCGATCGAGACGACCTCCCACGGGTCTTCGACCACGCTGACCTTGCCCTTGGCAGGCCCCCGCGCGAGACTGATGAAGTCGGCCCACGACGTCGGTGTCTTGTCGGTCAGCGACTTCAGATACATGAAACCCGTTGTGCCCCAGTTCTTACAGGCGCCGTGGCGAGACTGTGGATTCCACGGCGGATTGAAGAACCGCTCTTCCAGATTCGCGAGATTGGGGATGCGGGAGTGGTCGAGTTCGTCGAGGAGTCCGTGCGCGACCATCTGCGGGATGTAGACCCCGGTCGGCACCACGACGTCGTAACCCGAGGTTCCGCGTGCCGCAGCGAGTTTCGCGATCATCTCTTCGTTGGAGCCGAAGGCGTCGACCTGCAGGCGCACCCCGAACTTGTCGCGGTAGGCGTCGAGATCGGCGGGGTCCTCGTAGTCGCCCCAACTGTAGTAGTTCAGCTGACCCTCGACGTCGTCCGAGAGAGGTTTCGACGGTGCGATGGTCTTGTCGCCACCGCACGCCGTCACCGCGAGACCCGCGACCGTGACGCCGATACCGGCCAGAAAGCTCCGTCGGGTGATGCGAGAGACCGCTGCCCTGGGAACGAGCGCGCGCACCGTCGTCGACTCGGTGTCCATGTCGTGCTGAGCTCTCATTTGGTGAACACCCGCGTATCCGCCTGCGAGAACGTGCATGTGACGCGTTGACCCTCATGGAGATCCGGGAAGTTGCGGGTTGCGCCACGTACCAGCACCTCGGTATCCGCGTCGGTGGTGACGACGACCTGGGTGGAGTCGCCGAGGAACGAGACGCCTGCCGCAGTCCCGGAGACGACGTTGTCCGCTGCGTCGATGTCGGACTGTCCGTCGGCGAACCAAATCGCCTCCGGACGGATCGCGATGACGAGATCGCCGCTGAGACCGTCGAGATCGTCTGCGACGGCGAATGGTCCGTCGGTGGTGGGCAGTCGTCCGTCTTTCAGCGCGCCGGTGACGTCGAAGAACGTCTGCTTGCCGACGAAATCGGCGACGAAGCGATTGACCGGCTTGGCATAGATGTCCTTGCCGTCACCGACCTGCGCGACGCGCCCCTCGCTCATGACGACGATGCGGTCGCTCATCGACAACGCCTCCTCCTGGTCGTGCGTCACGAACACGAAGGTGGTGCCCAGATCCTTTTGCAGCAGTTTGAGTTCGATCTGCATCTCCTCGCGAAGCTTGCGGTCGAGTGCACTCATCGGCTCGTCGAGCAGCAGGACGTCGGGCCGGTTGGCGAGCGCTCGTGCGAGCGCGACGCGCTGCTGCTGTCCACCCGACAGCATGGCGGGCTTACGGTCGGCGAACCGCGTCATCTGCACCAGTTCGAGGGCCTCGGCGACACGCTGGCCGATCTCCTTCTTCGCGACTTTGCGTTGCCGCAGACCGAATCCGACGTTTTGCGCGACGGGCATGTGCGGGAACAGCGCGTAGGACTGGAACACCGTATTCACGGGTCGACGCTCCGGCGGAACGTTGACGATCGACGCGCCGTCGAGCGTGATCTCGCCCTTCGTCGGACGCTCGAAGCCCGCGAGCATGCGCAGCAGCGTCGTCTTGCCGCAGCCGGAAGGCCCGAGGAGTGAGACGAATTCGCCTGCGGCGACGTCGAGATCGATGTCGGTCACCGCGACGTGGCCGTTGTCGTAGATCTTGGTCACGCCGTGCATCGAGATGGCGCCGCGCTGCGCGGCGCTCACCTCCGTCTGCTTCGTGGCTTCGACTGCGGTCATGGGTTGGTCCTCTCATAAACGATCTCACCGTCGGCGACGGTCAGGTCGGCTCTGGTACACCAAAGCGAATCTGGTTGCTCTGCAAAGGGATTACGGTCTGCGATGACCAGGTCTGCGCGTGTTCCCGGTTGAATCGTCCCGACCTGGCCCCGCCTGTTCAGGCGCGCCGACCCGCTGGTGTACGCGGCGAGAGCCGTGGTCAGGTCGAGGGCTTGCGCGGGGAGAAGGGGTTCGACGTCCTCTCCGGGTGGGATGCGGTTGACCGCAACCGAGATCGCGGCCCAGGGATCGGGGGTGCTCACCGCCCAGTCACTGCCCATCGCGAGTGATGCACCCGACCGTGCGAGCGACCCGAACGGGTAGTGCCACTGATAACGCTCGTCGCCGATCGCGGACCGCACCAACGTCACCATCGAGTCGTCGTTGCACGCCCAGAGCGCCTGCATGTTGACGGTCACGCCGAGTTGAACAAAACGGCCCAGGTCTTCAGGGCGAACCAATTGCAGGTGGGCGATGTGGTGTCGGCCGGCTGTGAGGCCATTCGCGACCCGCGCGGACTCGACCGCATCGAGCGCCGCGGTCACGGCGGCGTCGCCGATCGCGTGGAAGTGGATGTCGAGCCCAGCGGCGTCGCACGCGATGACCGCTTCGGTCAGCACCTTTTGGTCGAAGTAGCTCAGCCCGGTGTCGGCGGGCGCGCACGCGCAGTCGTGCCTCGTCGCCTCATCCCCGCAGTAGGGCTCCGACATCGCCGCGGTGCGGTTCTCCACGACACCGTCGACCATGATCTTCACCGAATGCATGCTCCAGCGTTGACCGGCGGTGCTCGCCCGACGTGTCGCGAAGCCCGTGACGACGTCGTCGATGGCCCGGCGGTCGAGGTCTCTCGGCAGCCACGACGCACCGACGACGTCCGCGGTGAGGTCACCCGACTCCTCTGCGGCGGAGTACACCGAGTCGAGGTCGGCCATGCCGGGGTACTCACCGACGATGGCTTCCTGCCACCCTGTGATGCCGAGCGAATGGAGGTACTCCTGAGCGGTGAGCAGGCCCGCGTATTGCTCGTCGACGTCGGGCTGCGGCACGAGCCGGGAGACGAGATCCATCGCGCCCTCATGCAACGTCCCGGTGGGTGATCCGTCTGCTGCTCGCTCGATGCGCCCGTCCGACGGGTCCGGCGTCGTGGCGTCGATTCCTGCGAGTTCGAGGGCTCGCGAGTTGACCCAGGCGTCGTGGTGATCGCGATTGAGCAGGAACGCCGGTCGGTCAGCGACGACGGCGTCGAGTGCGCTCGCGGTAGGGCAGCCACGATCGAAGTGACTCATCGTCCAGCCCGAGCCGACGATCCACTGCCGGTCGGTGGCGCGTGCGTATGCGGCGATCGCGTCGAGGGTTTGCGCGGCGTCGTCGGCGTCGGTCAGGTCGCATGCGTTGCGATCCACGCCCGCTGACAGCGCATGGATGTGAGCATCGGTGAATCCCGGGTGCAGGAGCCGTCCACCCAGGTCGACGCGCTCGGCCCACGGGATCTGAGCCACGACACGCTCAACGGCGCCGACCGCGACCACTCGCCCGGAGCGAACGCCGACCGCTATGTCGTCGTGAAGTCGATGCCCGTCGAAGACCGGACCCGAATGGAAAACGGTGTCCGGAAGCGGTACTGCCACGAGCGTTGCGATCCTTCCGTGCCGGCAGCCGGGGCCGACGGCCTCACGACCGACGACTGCGACAAGCTCCCCCAAGCGGTGGATCGACTACCGAAATTCGATGTGCTTGCGGAGAATCGTCACTGATTCCGCAGGTTTTCACCATCTGAACCGACGCTTCTTAATCTGCTCGCAACATTTGGTGGCTTACGGTCTGTGGCATGCGCAATGGAGATGTCTCGTTCTGGTATTCGACAATCGACCCCGTCCGGCGTCGTTCGCCTCTTGGCGGAGACCTCGAGGTCGACATCGCCATCGTGGGCGGCGGACTCACCGGCCTCTGGTCGGCGTACTACCTGCGCGAGGCGCTTCCGGACGCCCGCATCGTGGTGCTCGAGAAGGAGTTCTGCGGCTTCGGGGCCTCGGGTCGCAACGGGGGGTGGTTGTCAGCGGAGGTTCCGGGCAACCGGTCGCACTACGCCGACATCGCCGCGTCACGCGGAAGGGACGGCCTCGAGGCGAATCGTCGACTCACCGTCACCATGCGCGCGGGCGTCGACGAGGTACTCGCCCGCGTCGCCGCCGAACACATCGACTGCGACGCCGTGAAGTCGGGCGTGCTGCACATCGCGCGGTGCCCGGCGCAGGAATCGCGACTGCGCGACGAGCTCGACGCCGAACACCACCTCGATGCGACCGATTGGGAGTACCTCGACGCCGCTGCGCTCGCAGAGCGACTCTCGATCCGCGGTGCACAGGCCGCGATGTTCTCACCACAGTGCGCACGGGTGAATCCGATGAAGCTCACGCGCGGCGTTGCCGACGCCGTCGAGCGTCGAGGTGTGACGATTCACGAGGACACCGCCGCCATCGAGATCCGTCCGCGATCGGTCCGCACCAACCGCGGGACCGTTCGTGCCGAGACCATCCTGGTCTGTCTCGAGGGCTTCACCGCGACCATGCCCCGTCGACGCCGCACGCTGCTCCCACTCAACTCGTCGATGATCGTGACCGAGGTGCTACCCGACGCTATATGGGACGAGATCGGTTGGGGTGGAGACGAATTGCTTGGCGAAACGGCTCATGCCTACACCTATTCGCAACGCACCGCCGACGGTCGGATCGCGCTCGGCGGACGCGGCGTGCCCTACCGGTACGGCTCCGGGATCGACCACGATGGCGAAACCCAGGAGCGCACCGCGCAGTCACTGGTCGACGCCTTGCACGAGCTCTTCCCCGCGACGCTCGACGTCGGGATCGCACACGCGTGGTGCGGCGTGCTCGGGGTGAGCCGCGACTGGTCGGCGTCGATCGACTTCGATCCGACGACGGGTATCGGCTCGGCATCCGGCTACGTCGGGTCAGGACTCACGACGACGAATGTCGCCGCCCGCACGCTGCGCGACCTGGTCGTCGGGCAGCGGACAGAACTCACCGACCTGCCGTGGGTCGCACACCACGCGAAGAAGTGGGAGCCCGAACCCCTGCGCTGGCTGGGGGTCGCGTCGATGTACGGCGCCTACCGCGCCGCAGACCGCCGAGAGCTGGCCTCGACGTCGTCGAAGTCGAATGTCATTGCCCGCGTGGCGGATCGGATCTCCGGGCGGGCGTAGGTGGTCTCGACACGCCGCTGGTTCCTCGCGGCTGCTCGACCAGCAGATGATGCGCGCAGCTCAATCCGGAACCGCGCTCATCGAGCCTTCACCGCTGGTCGAGCCCCAACCGCTGGTCGAGCCCCAACCGCTGGTCGAGCTTGTCGAGACCACCTTCGCGATCAGTACGTCGCGCCCGGGGCGAACTCCTCGAGCATGTCGGTGACGAGCGCGGCGATCGGCGAGCGCTCGCTGCGCGTCAGGGTCACGTGCGCGAACAGCGGGTGGCCCTTGAGCTTCTCGATGACCGCCGCGACGCCGTCGTGGCGTCCGACGCGGAGGTTGTCGCGCTGCGCCACGTCGTGGGTGAGCACCACCCGCGAACCCGTGCCCAGTCGGGACAGCACCGTCAGCAGTACGTTGCGCTCCAAGGACTGCGCCTCGTCGACGATCACGAACGAGTCGTGCAGTGACCGACCGCGAATGTGCGTGAGCGGCAACACTTCCAGCATTCCGCGGCTGAGCACCTCTTCGATGACCTCGGGCGACGCGAGGCCTTCGAGCGTGTCGAACACCGCCTGCGCCCACGGCCCCATCTTCTCGGCTTCGCCGCCGGGCAGGTAGCCGAGCTGCTGGCCGCCGACCGCGTACAGCGGACGGAACACGACGACCTTGCGCTGCGTCCGACGTTCGAGCACGGCTTCGAGGCCGGCGCACAGCGCGAGCGCCGACTTTCCGGTACCCGCCTTGCCGCCGAGGGACACGATGCCGACGCTGTCGTCGAGGAGTAGATCGAGCGCGACCCGCTGCTCAGCCGACCGCCCGTGCAGTCCGAATGCTTCACGGTCGCCCCGGACCAGCTGGACCTGCTTGGCCTCGTTGACCCGGCCCAGTGCACTCGCCGAGCCGTGGCCCAACAGCCGAACTCCCGTGTGGCAGGGCAGTTCTCGTGCAGCGTCGAGGTCGACGACCCCGTCGGAGAACAGGGTGTCGATCACGGGCTGGTCGACGTTGAGCTCCGCCATGCCCGACCATCCGGAGACGACGACATCCTGTGCGTGGTACTCGTCGGCGTCGAGTCCGACAGCACCCGCCTTGACGCGCAGCGGCGTGTCCTTGGACACCAGCGTGACGTCTTTGCCCTCGGCGCGCAGGTTGAGCGCGCACGCGAGGATGCGGGAGTCGTTGCTGTCGGTGCGGAATCCGGCGGGCAACACCGCGGGATCGGTGTGGTTGAGCTCGACCTGCAGGGTGCCGCCCTCGTCGCCGATCGGTAGCGGAACGTCGAGTCGGCCGTGCTCGAGCCGCAGGTCGTCGAGCAATCTCAATGCCTCACGTGCAAACCATCCGAGCTCGTGGTGGTGACGTTTGCCCTCGAGTTCACTGATGACAACCAACGGCAAGATGACGTGGTGTTCAGCGAATCGTGTGACTGCCCAGGGATCTGAGAGCAGCACGGAGGTGTCGAGGACGTAGGTGCGTGTGGTCACGTGGGCTCCTACGTTTGTGCGGCACCCGCACAAACCAGTTCTTCGATGACCGGCTGGTTCTTGTCCTTTACCCGGCGTCAGCCGAGATGGACGAGGACCGGGGCCGGCCCCCTCGTGCTGCTGGTGCAACCCACGATGTGAACCTCCCGGACGAACCGCTTCCCCGCGGCCCGTCACTGGTCAACGTACGCGGATGACGACGTTCCGGCGCGTCGTAAACGGGTGTGTCTACGTGAAATATGCGTAAACGGACGTATCGTCGAACCACGACGCGCAGAAGCGATGCCGCGGGGACGATACGTCCGTCAGCAGGGAAAATGTGTCGGTCAGCGACCGGCGCGAGCGAGAATTCTGGCCTTGGCCGCGGCTGCCTCGTCGTTCAGCCCGTCGACACTTTCGAGCTTCAACTGATCGACGATCGACGCCGCGATCGCGTTGATCGTGGCCTCGTCCTGGTAGTCGGCGATCAGTGCGCGCTGCTCGTCGAAGTCGACGACGTCGAATCCGATCGGTTCGTCGAGTCCGCGTGCGAGCGCCTTGTCGAGCGCGATCACGGCCGTGTCCTGGTCGGCGACGAGTCCCGCGCCGAGCAGGTTGACGAAGGTGCGCGACGACACCTCGTCGTCGCCCGCCACCTTGTGCAGGATCTGCGAGAGGATGTCGTCGGCGACCGACGCCTGCATCTTCTCGATGAACTTCACGCTCTGCGCCTCGTGCACGGCCATGAGCGCCAGCACGTCGAGCGGCTTGAGTTCGTCGACCTGCGCCTCGTTCTGGCGGTAACCGGCGGTGACGTGGACTCGACGACGCTCCTCGGCGTCGACCGGATCAATTGCGCGGCGGACAACGAGGTAGTCGCGCAGGACAACCGCGTGGCGGTTGTCCTCGGCGGTCCACACGCCGACGAGCTGACGCCAATCGGAGAACGCCGGGAAGTACTTGGCCAGGATGCGGTGATACGACGGCAGGTTGTCCTTGGTCAGGAGCAACGCGAGCAGCGCGGCTGCGGTCTCGTCGGACAGCGTCTGCTGCGAGGGGTCCCAGTCGTCGCCGCCCATGAAGGCGAAGTTCCGGCCGTCGTCCCACGGCACGTACTCGTGCGGATTCCACACGGCAGACGCGAGCTGGTGATCCTCGGCCACCTCGGGGAGGGCCTTCTCCAGCGCGATGATCAGTTCGTCTTCGCTCAGTACGTTCACCGCGCCAAGGATACGGATGCGTAGGCGGCGATTTCAAACCGCCCCGGCATCTCGAAGCTGGCCAGATGTCCAGGTCAGACCCGGCTCATCAGCCCCCACTCCTCGAGCCCGTCGTACAGCGGGAAGTCGAGTGCGAGGCGAGAGACCCGGCCACGCAGCGCAGACACGTCGGCGTCGGGCCCTGCTGCGAGCGCGGTGGCGATGATGTCGGCGACCTCGCTGAACTGCTCGTCGCCGAAGCCGCGCGTCGCGAGTGCTGGCGTACCGATACGCAGGCCGGAGGTGACCATCGGCGGACGCGGATCGAACGGCACCGCGTTGCGGTTGACCGTGATTCCGACCTCGTGGAGGAGGTCTTCTGCCTGCTGACCGTCGAGCGTGCTGTTACGCAAGTCGACGAGGACCAGGTGGACGTCGGTGCCGCCGGTGAGGACCGAGACGCCCGACTTCTCGACGTCGGAGCCGGTCAACCGCTCGGCGAGGATCTTGGCGCCCGAGAGCGTACGACGCTGCCGATCGGCGAACTCTTCGGTGCCCGCGATCTTGAGTGCGACGGCCTTACCCGCGATGGCGTGCATGAGCGGTCCGCCCTGCTGCCCGGGGAACACCGCCGAGTTGAGCTTCTTGGCCCACTCCTGCTTGGCCAGGATGATGCCCGAACGCGGGCCGCCGAGAGTCTTGTGCACCGTCGACGAGACGACATCCGACGCAGGCACCGGGTTGGGGTGCAGGCCGGCCGCGACGAGTCCGGCGAAGTGAGCCATGTCGGTCCACAGATACGCCCCGACCTCGTCGGCGATCGACCGGAAGGCGTCGAAGTCCAGGGTGCGCGGGTATGCCGACCAGCCGGCCACGATCACCTTGGGCTGAACGTCGAGGGCGATCTTGCGCACCTCGTCCATGTCGATGCGGAAGTCTTCTTTGCTGACGCCGTAGAAGTGGTTCTCGTAGAGCTTGCCCGAGAAGTTCAGACGCATGCCGTGGGTGAGGTGACCGCCGTGCGCGAGGTCGAGGCCCAGGAGCCGCTCCCCCGGGTTCATGAGTGCCATGAGGACCGCGGCGTTGGCCTGCGCTCCCGAATGCGGCTGAACGTTGGCGAAGTCGGCTCCGAAGAGTTCCTTCGCGCGGTTGCGCGCGATGTCCTCGACGACGTCGACGTACTCGCAGCCACCGTAGTAGCGGCGACCCGGATATCCCTCGGCGTACTTGTTGGTCAGGACGCTGCCCTGTGCCTGCAGCACGGCACGCGGAACGAAGTTTTCCGAGGCGATCATCTCGAGTGTGTCGCGCTGGCGGCTCAGTTCGCCGTTCATCGCGGCCGCCACGTCGGGATCGACCTCTGCCAGGGACATCGAGTTCAGGCTCGCGGTGTTCGCGGAGATGGGATTCTCGCTCATGGCGACCAGTCTATTGGCCCAGTTCGGCACGCAGCAGAGCTGGGGTCAGGGGTTCGTCGAGAAGGCGTCCGAATCGCGCGAGCCGCGCATCCTGCGGCACCTGCTCGAGCCACTCGCCCAGGAGCCGATAGCCCTCGACGTAGGTCGAGATGTATGCGCGCCACAACGGCGACGTCAGGAACCGCAGCATCTGTCGCGCCCGCTCCGACGGCGCGAGCAGCCACCGCTGCAGAAAGCCCGCGACGACGTCGACGTCGAGGTGCTGATCGTGCAGCATCAGCGCGGCGTCTTGGCGTACGGTCAGCAGACCCGACGACGCCGCGCCGACCCGCTGCGCGCGCTCGCCGTCGAATCGCAGTCCGAGGTCGGCGTAGATCTCCTGCGCCCAGAGTCCCCAGTTGTCGCCGACGGCCGCGTGCAGCGCGTGGTCGGCAAGGCCCTCGGCCATCAGACATTGCGGCGTGTTGACCAGGAAGATGGTCTGCTCGGTCTGCCCACCGCCGACGAGGATCTGCTCTTTTCTGCAGTGCTCGGTGTGGTGACCGGGATACGCCTCGTGCGCGATGAGGTGCGGCAACGACGACATGTACTGCGTGAAATCGGCATTGATCGCCACCCGCGACCGATAGTTGCCGAGGTAGTAGTTGAAGCCCGACCACGGCTTGTCGGTCACCACCTCGAATTCGACGATCTCGTTGTCCGCCAACGGGAAAACGTCGCGAACCCTTTCCCGCAGCGCACCACTGAAGGCGCGGACGCATTCGTCGACGCGCTCGGGCGGAATCTCGTCGGCGCGACGGTAGGCGGCGTAGGCGTCAGCGAGCACCGGCCCGCTCGTATCGGGCGTGCCGAGCGCAGAAGCCAACTCGCCGTGCGCCTTTCGATAATCGTCGGTGTCGGCGGGTGCGATGTCGACGTCGAAGTAGGCGCGCACCTCGTCGACGAATCCGATGGGCTCGCCCGCGAACTTGCGTGCCGAACATTCCAGTGCGCGCAGATGTGCATCGACGAACGCCGCCCGGTCGGGGGCCAGACCCGCAGGGAGTTCGGATCGCAGTCCGCGCGCACGGTCGGCCAGTGCGGCGGGGTCGGGGGCCGGGCCTCCCGCGACCTCGGCGCGCAGTGCGGGGTCGCCGGTGTAGGCGTCGACGAAGCCCTCTTCGAGACGGTCGAAGGCGAGGCCGAGCCGCAAATAGTCGGTGACCAGATCCGTATCGGGGGTTGCCGAACCGCTGTACGCCGTTGCCATGGTGGAAGGCTACCGACAGCGGCGTCGACGCGTCCTTCTAAGCTGTAGGCCATGACGACGAGGTGCGACCCGCGATCGCCGATGGGACGAGCCCTCTGATGGCGCGCGACACCACCGGCCGCGATCCCAGTCTTTATCTGGAACTCGATCGCAAGCAATGGCGTGACCTGCGTGAATCCATGCCGATGGTGCTCAATGAGAACGAGCTCGACCAGCTCGTCGGTATGGGCGAGAACGTCGACCTCCAAGAAGTCGCCGAGGTGTATCTCCCGCTGTCGCGACTCATCCACCTACAGGTCGCCGCGAGGCAGCGCTTGTTTGCAGCGACGTCGACCTTCCTCGGTGATCGGCAGACCACCAAGCAGGTTCCGTTCGTCATCGGGATCGCGGGTAGCGTCGCCGTCGGAAAGTCGACGACCGCCCGCATCATGGCAGCGCTCCTGGCCCGCTGGGAGTCGCACCCGAAGGTCGACCTCGTCACCACCGACGGCTTCCTGTTGCCCACGCGTGAGCTCGAACGTCGAGGCATCATGCACCGCAAGGGATTTCCCGAATCCTACGATCGCAGGGGACTGCTTCGCTTCGTCACCGAGGTCAAGTCGGGGGCGCGTGAGGTGACAGCGCCGGTCTATTCGCACCTCACCTACGACATCGTCCCCGATGTCATGCACTACGTGCACCAGCCCGACATTCTGATCCTCGAAGGCCTCAACGTGCTGCAAACAGGTCCGACGCTGATGGTGTCGGACCTGTTTGATTTCTCCATCTACGTCGACGCGAAGACCACCGACATCGAGAACTGGTACATCTCGCGGTTCCTGCAGATGCGGTCGACGTCGTTCGCCGACCCCAACTCGCACTTCCACCACTACTCGTCACTGACCGACGACCAGGCGCGGGCCGCTGCCCGCGACATCTGGACGTCGATCAACCTGCCGAACCTCCGGGAGAACATACTCCCCACCCGCCCGCGCGCAACTCTGGTGCTGCGCAAGGATTCTGACCACTCCATCAACCGGGTCCGGCTGCGCAAGTTGTGAGTTCGCACGGCTGCGCGAAGCTGTGGGCCGCGCGAAGATGTGTGTCGAATCGAAAGAAGTGGGTGCTGCAGCACCCACATCCTTACGTTCGACACACATTCAGCGTCGAGTCAGCGGCGCTACTTCCGTTCGTCCAGCTCGTACGGATACTTCGACGCGATGGCGACGCGGTTCCAGGCATTGATCATCACGATCGACGCGACGACCTGACCGAGCTGCACCTCGTCGAACACTGCGCGCGCACGGTCGAACGCGGCGTCGGGAACTCCCTCTTCGCCGATCCGGGTCACGTATTCGGTCAGCTCCAGCGCCGATCGCTGCCGCTCGTCGAAATGATTGACGGCCTCGTGCCAGACCGGGATCAGACCGATGACCATCGGGTCGATTCCCATCTCCAGTGCATCGGAGACGTGCATACGCAGGCAGTATGCACACCCGTTGAGCTGTGAGGCTCGGATCTTGATGAGCTCGATCAGCTCGGGGTCCAGACCCTCCGACGACGCACGCTGCAACGCGACGAGCGCCTTGTAGACGTTCGGATTTCGCGCGGGCATCCAGAGCCTGCGCGTGGTGGCGGTTCCTTCTGCCGTGGTGATCATCGGTTGACCCTTTCTGTAGTGGGTGGAGTTGCCTCGAGCCACTCGTCGAACGTGGTCTTGCCCTTCTCGAACTCCCCGCGCGGCATCAGTCCGCCGTCGCGAAATGCTTTCCCGCCGAACGGGATCGCCACAACCCATCGGGGCGATCCGGCGCGCTGGGCGACGGCGCGAGCAAGATCGGCGAGGTCGTGCTCCTCGGGTCCTGCGATCTGCCGGTCCGACGCGTCGTCGGACAGCGCAGCGTCTGCGATCAGTCCGGCGGCGTCGACGGCGGCCAGTGGGCCACACACCATGCGCGGAACCATGGCGATCGGACCGAGTCGTGCGCGGGTGAGCATCTGATCGGCTAGTTCGTACCACTGGGCCGACCGGATGATCTGCAGATGCCCGGCGTCGACGTTGTCGGCGTAGGTCTGCTCCTGGGCAACTTTGCCCTGGTAATACCCGAAGTTCGCGTTCACCGCCGGATCTGCGGCATTGATGATCGACACGCACACGACTCGTTGCACACCCGCCGCCACGGCCGCCTCGGCGATCGTGCGCGCAACGGTCGAGAAGAAGTCGACGGCTGTCGAACCGCGCGTCGTCATCACGTTGGTGCAGTCGATCACCGTGTCGGCACCCGCGCACGCCTCCCGCACGCCGGTTCCCGCATACGCGTCGACTCCCGACGACCGTTGCGCGCGAACCACTTTCTCGCCTCGCCGTTCGAGGTCGTGGGCGAGAAGCGCACCGATCTCACCGCTAGCGCCGAATACCACCGTCGTCATCAGTCCTACCTCTCGCGGATCGTCTGTGTGCCTGCCTTCTCCAAGGGCAACACCGTCAACGCTAGTGGCAGATTGATCCAGAAATGAGGTTCAATCAACACGTAGTGTTCTGCGTCAATTCGGGAGGCGTGATGACAGGTGATCGATGGTCTGCGCTCGCCGAGCGACTCGGGACCGACCTCTATCTCGATCTGCAGCCCGATCCCGACGCACCCACTCGAGGCCGCAGTGCGCAACTCCGATCTCGGCTCGCAGACGAACTGCGCAGCGCCATCGCGGATGGCCGCCTCGCACCCGGCACGCGCCTACCTCCCTACCGGTCACTCGCCGCCGATCTCGGCCTGGCTCGCGGAACCGTCTCGACGGTGTACTCCGAACTGATCGCAGAAGGTTGGCTGACCGCGCGCCAGGGCGCAGGCACCACGGTCGCAACGGGTTTCGGTTCGCCGAGTTCCGCAGGCGCATCGTTCACGACCGTAGTGTCCGCACCGCGCGTCGCACATGACTTCTCCCTCGGCCAGCCCAACGCGTCGCAGTTCCCGCGCACCGCATGGATCAGGTCGATGCGACGAGCGATCTCGAGCGCCGACGACTCCGCCTTCGGTCCGACGCTGCCCAACGGCAGTGAACGGCTACGCGTCGCGCTCGCCGGCTATCTCGCCCGAGCGCGTGGCGTTCGTGCACATCCCGACCAGATCGTGTTGACCACATCGGTACTCTCGGCGTTGGAGCTACTGGGACGCAGTCTTTTTCGTGACTCCGTCGCGACCGAGGCGTACGGTCTGCCCTTCTTTCGAGACGCGTTCACACAGTACGGCGCGGTCGTGTCACCCATTCCGGTCGACCACAACGGCGCAGACGTGACAGCGCTGACCGACCTCGCGGTGAAGCCTCAGGCCGTCCTCGTCACCCCCAGCCACCAGTCCCCGATCGGGGTGTCGCTTGCTCCACATCGACGTGCGGCTGTAACCGAGTGGGCAAGGACGACAGACACATTCCTGATCGAGGACGACTACGACGGCGAACTGCGCTACGACCGCGAACCCGTCGGCGCGATGCAGGCACTGGCTCCCGACCACATCATCTACACGGGGTCGGTCAGCAAGAGCTTGTCACCCTCGGTACGCATCGGCTGGCTGGTCCTACCACCGGCGCTGGTCTCAACTGTGATGTGGGCCAAGGGAATGCGCGAACCGGATGCGAGCATCGTCGATCAGCTTGCCCTGGCCGACATGATCGAGACCGGCTCCTAGGACAAGCACATCCGAAGCAGTCGACAGTTTTATCGACGCCGCAGGCAGGCACTGATCGAGCGGCTGGGCGCGCACGGGATCGCGACGATGGGCATCTCCGCCGGGCTCCATGCGGTGATACCCGTTCCCGTCGATGTGGAGGCGTCGGTACTCGCGGCAACCTACGAACGGGGATTCTCGCTCGGTGGACTCGACGTGCTGCGCCATCCGGATGCCCCGCGACTTCACGACGCCCATGGTGAGCCGACCGGAGGAATCCTCGTCGGCTTCGGCACGCCGCCGGTCTCGACATTCGACGCCGACGTGACAGCGCTCATCGAGCTACTCGAAGATCACTTGCCGAATCGCCGACTGCGCGCGGAGTAGTCGCGCAGCGCACGCAGGAAATCGACCCGACGGAACTCGGGCCAATAGGCGTCGGTGAACCAGATCTCCGAGTACGCGCTCTGCCACAGCAGGAATCCGGACAGCCGCTGCTCCCCCGACGTCCTGATGACCAGATCGGGGTCGGGCTGTCCCTTGGTGTACAGGTTGCGGTCGATCGCCTCGACGGTGACCGCGTCGACGAGTTCGTCGACGGTCGCACCCGCCTCGGCCTTCTCCACGAGGACCGCGCGCACGGCGTCGGCGATCTCCTGCCGGCCCCCGTATCCGACCGCCACGTTGACGTTCATGCCCGACCTGTCGAGAGTGCGTTCAGCGGCGTTGCGCAGACGCTGGGCCGCGGTATCGGGGAGCTGATCGAGGGTTCCGACGATGCGAACCCGCCAGTGCCCGTCGGGGGTGGCGATCTCGTCGACGATGTCGGGCACTATCTCCATCAGCGCGTCGAGTTCGTCGGAGGCGCGCTGCAGATTCTCAGTGGACAGCAGATAGATGGTGACCGTCTCGATGCCCAGCTCGGCGCACCACTCGAGCATCTCGGCGATGCGCTGTGCGCCCACCCGATGTCCGTGACTGACATCTTCGAAGCCCGCCTCGCGGGCCCATCGTCGATTGCCGTCGCAGATGATCGCCACATGCTGGGGCAAGCGGTTCTCGTCCGTCAACTGGATCAGCCGCCGCTCGTACACGGAGAGCATCGGCCGACGCAGACGATCGGGTAGGAGTTTCATCGCGAACCAGATTAGACCTCACCTGTAAGGGCACACTGAATCAGGCCACGACATCCTCGGCGAGTTCTTCGGCCTCCTCCTCGGTGAGCTGGTCGCCCTCGTGCCGCCCGGCAGCGGCCGGACTCGCTTCTACCGCGCCATCTCCGACGTTTCGACGGTCCCGCAGCGCGACAATGCCGACCAGCGCGGCACCGACGACGAGCCAGCCGATGATCTTCGCGATGTCGCCCGCGCTGGAGACCTCGGGGAAATAGGCCAGGTTGCGCGATGCCTCGTTCAGACCCGCACCGATCCAGAAGTCATGGAGGACGGCGAAGAACTTCGGTTGCAAGGCAGGCGCGAACACCCCGCCGCTGGTCGTGAAGTTCAACCCGACGAAGATCGTGACCATCGCCAGCGTCGTGAATCGACCGATGAATGGGTGCAATCCGATCGCGAACAGCATGGTGGCCAGCGCGTAGAGGATCGAAAGCCCGAAGATCTGCCACTGTGCACCCGGCAGGGCGTCGAACACCCACACGGCAATCGCCGTGGTCACCGCGGCGGAGATCACCGAGCAGACCGCCGCGAATCCGAGACGCACGCGAATCCTGCGTCCACCTGCGGCGACGGCGATCGCGATTCCACATCCGTACGAGCCGACGGTGAGTGCCACCAGGAAGAAGAAGATGCTCTGTCCGGATGGATCGCGCTGCGGATCGGCCTGCACGACGTCGACGATCTTCAGCGGTTGGTCCTTGGCGATCGTGATGCCGTTGAAGATCCGTTCGACCGTGACCGCTGTGGGATCCGACGCCGCTGTCGACACGTAGAGGACCGGAGTGTCGGCCTTCGGCTCGAAAGCCGCCGCGATCTCCCGGCGCTCGATGGCCCCGCGCGCCTCATCGGCGGTGGCAACGGTCCGGATCGAGACGCGGTCGCCGAGTTGTTGCTGGAGAGTCTGTGCGGTCACCTGGGTCGATGTACCGGCACCGACCACATCGATGCGCAGATCGTGCGGATCGGGCTTGTGGAATCCGCCGAGATAGGCGAGTGCCATCACGGCACCGATGACGAGCGGAACGGCGACGTGCGACGCGATGGTCTTGACCGACAACGCATGGGTGGGAGCAGCAGACATCGATTACCTTCTGGGCTAGTCGGGAACACGATCGTTCATCAGGGATGGTTGCAGAATGCAACTTAGATAGGTTGTAATATACAACTATGGCTTCACCCGAGCAACCCGATGCCGCCGAAGTGGTCGGGCAGGAATTGGTCACGCTGTCGCGGCGGCTGCGCAACGGCGCCCGCGACATCTACGCCGAGGGCGGCCTGACCTTCGTCGAGTTCTCCCTCCTCGCGCTGATCTCGGACAACCCGGGAATCAACGCGGCATCGCTGGCTCGGGCAGCGAACATCGACAAGTCGACGGCCAGCCGCCAACTCGGCGAACTCCGTCGCCGTGGCCTGCTGCGCCGCACGCAGGACGCGACGTCGTCGAGGTCGCAGTCGTTGGAGGTGACGCAGGAGGCTCTCGACACCCTGGGCGAGATCCGCCGACGCAGTGGAGACGCCATCGCACGCAGGCTCGACGCGTGGACGCAGGATGATCTCGAACTGTTCGCAACGCTGTTGCGCCGCTACAACGACGCCGACGCGACATGACTTCGATAGCCGTGACGACCGCCCTGTTCGAGCCGACGGGCGCAGCACAGCGTGCCACCGATCTCGCCCGCGCGGGTGCAGCGGGGGTGTTCACCTTCGAGGGTCCACACGATGTGTTCACGCCGCTCGTCGTTGCGGCGTCGGTGCCGGAATTGACCCTGCTGACCAACGTCGCAATTGCGTTCCCGCGCAACCCGATTCACCTCGCACACGCGGCCAACGACCTTCAGTTGCTCTCCGGCGGCAGATTTCGACTCGGCTTGGGTACGCAGATACGCCCGCAGATCGAGAAGCGGTTCGGCGCTGATTTCGACGACCCGGTGGGCCGCATGGCCGACAAGGTCGGCGCCATCAACGCCATCTTCGATACGTGGGAGACCGGAGCTCCGCTGCGCCATGAAGGGGCCTATCACCGTCACACCTTGATGACGCCGACCTTCAACCCCGGACCCAACCCGTTCGGTCGGCCGCCGGTATTCGTCGGCGCACTCGGACCGTTGATGACCCGCGCCGCGGCAAAGCACGCCGACGGGGTGTTGGTGATGCCGTTTTCCACCGCCGACTTTCTGGCATCGACGACCGTCCCGAACATTCGACGCGGTCTCGCCGCACGCGATCACAGCCGCGGCTTTACCGTGATCCCCGAGGTGATCGTGTCGGTGGGCACCGACCACAGCGCCGCGCGACGACTCCTCGCCTTCTACGGCTCGACGCCCGCCTACCGGCCCGTCCTCGCAGCGCATGGCGCCGAGCGGCTGCAGCCAGAACTCAATGCGCTGTCGAAGCAGGGGCGGTGGGCTGAGATGGCCGATCTCATCGACGACGAGCTACTGCACACGATCGCCGCTGTCGGTGGTCCCGCAGACGTCGCACAGCAGATCCGGGCCCGCGTCGACGCATTCGACGCGCTACGCGATCTCGACGTCCGCGTCGACGAGGTGTGCATCTATCAGCCGACGCCTATCGACGTCGACCAGCTCACAGCGATCATCGCCGCACTCGGCTGACAGCGTTCTCACACAAAGTTACGGTACCGTAGCTTACGTGAACTCAGCCCTGGTGACCGCTGTCGCCGACAGACCTCGCCTCCGCGGCGTCATTCATCAGTGGTCGGCCTACGTCTCAGTGGTCGCGGGCATCGCCCTTGTCATCGGCGCAGGCTGGCTACGTGGATCGGGAGCCGCGGTGGCCTGCGCCGTCTACGCGGCAACCGTCGTGGGACTCTTCGCGACCTCGGCGTCGTATCACCGGATCGCGTGGAAATCGCCGAGCGCGCAGGTACACATGAAGCGTGCCGACCACTCGATGATCTTCGTGTTCATCGCTGGTACCTACACGCCGTTCTGTCTGATGGGTCTGCCGAGTCCGATGCGGTGGTGGGTGCTCGGCATCGTCTGGGTCGGCGCGCTCGCCGGGGTCGCACTGAAGATCGCGTGGCCTGGCGCGCCCCGCTGGCTCGGAGTCACGTTCTACATTCTGCTCGGGTGGGTCATCATCGTCGTCGCCCCGACGCTCGTCGCACATGTCGGTTGGCTCGTACTGATCCTCCTCGCGGTCGGCGGGGTCTTCTACAGCGTCGGCGGAGTGCTCTACGCACTGCGCTGGCCCAATCCCTGGCCGACGACGTTCGGCCATCACGAGGTGTTCCACGTCTGCACAGCCATCGCCGCGCTACTGCACTACATCGCGGTCTGGCTGGTCGTCGCGGCCTGAGCGCACCTCACCTCCGAGCCACCGTCTGCCGACGGCCTGGTCAGAGCGACTGCGATCGCAAGTACTCGGCAAGCGCCGTGATGGTCTGCGGGTTACGCGGCCCCTCGACGAGCGCCGCATACGGAAACGAGATGTAGCGGCGCTCTCGCACTGCGGTTGTCTGCGCCATCAACGGTTGCGACTCGAGTTGTCGGATCTTGGCCTCGACGATGTTCTGCGGCCCCGCCCCGTAATCGACGATCACGATGACCTGCGGATCGCGCTGCGCAGCCGCCTCCCATGATGCCGACGTCCAGGAGTCGTCGATATCGCCGAAGATGTTGCGTCCACCGGCTTCGGCGATGATCTGATCCGGTGCCGCATTCCGACCCGAGGTGTACGGCGTCGGATCGGCGCTGTCGAAGAGGAAGACCCGCGCTGCTGCGGACTCGGCAGGCGCCCCCACACGCGCAGCCTCGACTTGCTTGCGATAGTCAGCGCCGCGGCCCGACCACTAACGCCGAAGATCTGCCCCAGATTCGACAGGTCCGCGTACAACGCATCGAGGGGTCGTAAGACGCCGCGCTTGGTGGTGCCTGCCTGGCGACAGGCTTCGGTCAGCTGGTATGGCACGGCACCGGTCGAACGCACCCAGTCGGGGGTGACGCCGGTCGATTCCTTGAACCCGTAGTTCCAGCCCGCAAAGACGAAGTCGGGCCGCGCAGCGGCGATGATCTCCCGGGAGAACGCCGTGCCCAGTGACCTTGTCTTCTCGAAATCCGCTCGCCACGGAGATGATTCGATATCTCGCTCTTTGCCCTCGTACGTGGTGTAGCCGACCATCCGGTCGCCCAATCCGAGCGCGAACATCAGCTCTGTGATCCCCGTGTCGTTCGTCACCGCACGATCCGGTACACCGCTAACCCTAAGCGGTGCACCACAATTGGTTACCGTGACCTGCTCTCCCAACGATTCCGGAGTCGACGACTCGACGTCAGCGCCGCAACCGGAGACCACGGTCATCGCGGCAAGCGCAGACACGACGAGTGCGCGCGGTCTGCTGAGTGTTGTCCTGGTCGTAGGCGCTGTCATGAGTGCTCTTCCTCGGAGATGGCTTGTGGGACTTGGTCGTCGAAGATGATCTGCGGAACGCCCGTGCGGGGGTGGGCGACGACGTACGCACCAACGCCGTACCACTTGGCGATGTTCGTCGTGGTGAGGAGTTCGTCCGGTGGCCCGATGCATGCGATCGTCCCGTCGAGCACAACAGCGAGCGTGCTGCAGTACTGTGCCGCCATGTTGAGGTCGTGCAGCGCCGCAATGACGGTGACCCCGCGTCCGCGCGCCGCACCGAGGATGTCGAACTGGTGGCGGATATCAAGGTGATTGGTCGGCTCATCGAGGATCAGTACGTTGGGCTCCTGCGCGAATGCGCGCGATGAGTACGCGCTGCGCCTCTCCGCCGGAGAGCGTGGTGAACACACGATCCGCGAACATCTCGACGCCGGCCGTGGACATCGCCGCCTCGCACACCTGGCGGTCGCGGGCACGGGCCGCCGCACCCAGTTCGCGGTGCGGCAGCCGTCCCGTCGCGACAACCTCTGACGCGGTGAAATCGAAGTCGAGCGAGGTTGATTGGGTGAGCGCGGCGACTCGTCGTGCGTTCTCCCGCATACTCACCGCACGCACGTCGCGGCCGTCGACTCGCACACTGCCACCCGACGGTGCCAGCGCGCGGTAAACGCATCGAAGCAGGGTCGATTTACCGCTGCCGTTCGGTCCGATCACCCCGAGGAACTCCCCGGAGTCGACCGAAAACGATGCGTCGCGAACGATGACGGTGCCATCGATATCGACTGTGACCGCGTCGTACTCGACGGCACTCATGAGTCGATCCGGGTACGTCGACGTTGCATCAGCCCGAGGAACACCGGCACACCCACCGCAGCCGTGATCGCCCCGAGCGGAATCTCCTGCGGTGGAACGACAATCCGCGCCATCAGGTCGGCGACGACAAGGAACAGCGCCCCCAGCACCGGGGCGACGAGAATGATCTTGCGGTGATCCGCACCGACAACCATACGGGTCACGTGCGGCACGATGAGACCGACGAATCCGATTGCGCCGCAGACAGAGACGATGAACCCGGTCATCAGCGCGGCGATGACGAAGAGCTCGAGCCGAAACCGTGACGCCCGTATGCCGAGCGACGCGGCGACCTCGTCGCCCATCGCCAGCGCGTTGAGTTGTCGTGCTCTCGCTGCGACCACACCTATCCCGATGACCACCACGACCGCGACCAGCGCAACCGAATGCCATGTTGCCGCAGCAAGACTGCCGAGCAGCCAGAACATGACACTCCGTGCGGCATCACCCACCGGACGTAAGAAGATGAGCACAGTGGTCAGAGCCGAGAACCCGTATCCCAGAGCGGTTCCCGTCAACACGAGCCGCAGTGGTGTGAGACCTCCGCCACGCTGTGCAATTCCGAAGACGAGCAACGTCGCCACCAGTGCGCCGAGGAATGCCGCGGTCGGCAACGCATACAGGCCGAGACCCGAGAAGACCCCGAACAGCACGACGGCGGTGGCTCCGACCGACGCACCCGACGAGATCCCGAGCACATAGGGATCCGCCAGTGGATTGCGCACCATCGCCTGCACGATCACGCCGACCACCGCCAAACCGGCACCCACCAGCGCTCCCGTCAGCACCCGTGGCACACGCGAGTCCACGACGATCCAGTACGACGCGGCGTCGACCGACGAGACCGGTCCCCCGGTGATAGCTGCCCACACCATCCGCAGCGATAAGGACCAACCGATCCCCACGGTTCCGTATGCGACGCCGCACGCGGCGGCCACGACGAGCGCCACACCGCAGCCGATGACCACGGAGACCGGTCGCGCCCAGGTATCCCGAGGGTTCGCACTGCGCGCCGACATGTCCGCCCTCCTGATCAGCCCGGAGCGGGTACAGCAGATGTCGCCACGCGGGGTCGACGAAGACCACGCGAGTTCAACACCGACCATGTCCCGCGAAGTCGATGGGACCGCCTACGCCCGGCGGCCACGTCGGCAGGTCTTCGGACTTCGGACACGGCACGTGATGTGCCACCTACCGACGATCGCTTCCCGAGCCGCAGGCCCAGTGCTGTTGAACGCCTTCGTTTCCGTTACCGCTGCGGGGCAGCTCTGGATTCTCACCAGATTCCCTCTTGGCTCTCACCGACGATCTCGGCTGGAGAACCGACGCCGCTGCAGTGTAACAACGGTCTCGAATCGGACATATGGCGCATGCGGTTTCACGAACTTCACCATCCCATCACCGCGATGCCGACGGCGGGTAGGTCGACGTCCATCCTCTCTTGGTCGGGTGGCGGCATGCCGAACATCTCACCTCGCCCGTCACTGGCCGACCTCCGGATCGATCGGGACAAGACCCTGCACGCCGGCACCACCCGCCGACGCTTTCTCACCTGGGCGGGCGTCGCGGCCGGTATCGCAACCGTCCCCGCACTTTTCACGACCGACGCGGCGTCGGCTCCCCCGCCACGCCGTGGCAGTGACCTGTTCACGCTCGGTGTGGCATCAGGCGATCCGCTTCCCGACGGCGTGGTCCTGTGGACACGGCTGGCCGCCGATCCGCTCGCCCGCGGCGGAGGGATGGGTCTGCTTCCGGTGCCGGTCGAGTGGGAGATCGCCACCGACCATGCGATGCGCCACGTCGTCGCGCGCGGCGTCGAAGTGGCGACACCGGAGAACGGACACAGCGTGCACGCCGACGTACGTGGCCTACGGCCGGCGGCGGACTACTTCTACCGATTCCGTGCGGGCGGTTGCATGTCGGCGATCGGGCGCACACGTACCGCTCCGTCGCACGGAAGTCGGCTGAGTGCATTGACTTTCGCATTCGCCTCGTGCCAATCGTGGGCTGACGGCCACTATCCCGCGTACGCAGACATGGCGGCACACGCACCCGACGTCGTGTTCCATCTCGGCGACTACATCTATGAAAAGCCGATCCCGGTCGACGGCGGCCGACGCAAGACCGCCGCAACACCGGTGTCGGCGCACCGGGAGTGCGCGACGCTCGACGACTATCGCGATCGATATGCGCTCTACAAACTCGACCCCCAACTGCAGGCCGCGCACCGGGCGAGTCCGTTCATCACGATCTTCGACGACCACGAGGTCGACAACAACTGGGCCGCACGGATTCCCGAAGATGATCAACCGATCCCCGAGTTCCTCGCTCGCCGTGCCCAGGCGATGCGAGCGTGGTGGGAAAACACACCGGTGCGTGTCGCGCAGCGGCCTCGCCCCGCACCGACAGCGGACCTCTACGACCTGCGCGCCTATCGTCGGTTCAGCTATGGCGACCTCGTCGAGTTCAGCGTCCTCGACACCAGGACCTTCCGCAGCGATCAGGCCAACGGCGACAACGACACCGCACAAAATGCCGCGACCGCCGACCCCCGGCGCACCATCACCGGTGCCACACAGGAGAAGTGGGTGCTCGACGGACTGGCCGCCAGCCGTGCCCGCTGGAATGTTCTCGCGCATCAGACCACCATCGCTGATCTCGCCCGCCGAAAGAACGGCGAGCGGGCGGTCAGCATGGACGGGTGGAGCGGCTACGAAGCCTCTCGCGCAAGGATTCTCGACGGCGCGCGTGAGCGCGGCGTGCACAACCTCGTCTCGATCGTCGGCGACATCCACCGCAACGTGGTCTCTGAGTTGCGTTCCACCTATTCACGACCGTCCCCGACCGTCGGCGTCGAACTCGCGGGCACCTCGATCGCGTCTGGCGCAGACGGCGAGGACAGCGACAGCAGCGACAAACAACTCAAGGCCGCATCACCCCACATCCGCTTCGGCAACGCTCAGCGCGGCTACGTCCTCAACAGACTGTCGGCCGACCGCTGGGAAGCAGACTATCGGGTGAGCGATTCGATTGCCGCGCCGGATGTTTCGCTGCACCGCCGGGCGCAGATCACCATCCCGTCCGGTCGGCCCGACATCGACGTGCTCTGACCCGGCTTCTCTGCTCTGTGCGGAATCGTGCCGCTCTGGGCGGAACCGACGTGACCGATGCACAACGACCACCGACGATCAGTGCATGACCGATGAACAACGACCACTGCCACTACGCAAGCGCACTGCGGAAAGCCTTTTCGGGCAACGCATCCTGACACTCGACTCCGCGCTCGACGACGAGATCGGCACGCAACTGTGCTCGCAACTCGTCATGCTCTCCGACGACGATCCCGTCGCCGACATCGCGCTCTGGATCAACTCACCGGGCGGTTCGGTGCCCGCGATGCTCGCAATCACCGACATCATGCGCCTTGTTCCGAACGACGTGATCACCGTCAACCTCGGAATGGCTTACAGTGCAGGACAATTCCTGCTATGTAATGGCACCCGGGGTAAGCGGTTCATCACGCCGCATGCCAAAGTCCTGCTGCACCAGGGATCGGCGGGCATCGGCGGCTACGCACCCGATATCGAACTGCAGGCCGACGACCTGCGACACGTCCGCGACACCGTACTCACCATCATCGCCGAGCAAACCGGACAAACCCGCGAGAAGATCTTCGACGACTCGCTACGCGATCACGTCTTCACCGCCTCCGAGTCGGTCGACTACGGATTCGTCGACCACATCGTCACCGACATCGCACAGATACGACCGTTGTCGCCTGCCGTGACGGGTTTCGAGGTGAGTCACGCATGAGCACGTACACCATTCCCAACGTCATCACCCGCACTCCGCAGGGCGAGCGAGTCATGGATGTCTACAGTCGGCTGCTCGACGACCGAATCCTCTACCTCGGAACCGAACTCGACGACGGCGTCGCCAATGCGCTCATCGCGCAGATCCTGCATCTCGACTCCGAGAACCCCGACATCCCGATCGAGCTGTACATCAACTCGCCGGGAGCGTCGGTGACCGCGACCTTCGCGCTCTACGACACCATGCAGTACTGCCATGCGCCGATCGCCACCACCTGTGTGGGACAAGCACTCTCGTCGACGGCACTCCTGCTGGCCGCGGGCTCGCCGGGCCAGAGGTCGGTACTCCCCCACGCCAGGGTTCTGCTCCACCAGCCGTCGGGTCAGGGTCGCGGTACGATACCGGATCTGATCCTCGCCGCCGAGGAGATCCTGCGCATCCGTGAGGAAATAGAACAGGCACTGAGTCGGCACACCGGCCGCGACATCGAAACGCTGCGTCACGACACCGACCGTGACCGCGTGCTGCGGGCAGAGGAGATCGTCGAGTACGGACTCGCCGATCAGGTCATCGACACCAGGGCCAAAGCGGCCCGGTGATCGTCAGGCGCACGCTCGACGCCAGGGAGCGCCCAATCGGCTGAACGGAGCGCCCAGTCGACGGTATTGAACGCCCGCTCGGCCGACGTCGGTCACGCCGCCAGCGCGACCGGGCCACGCATGCGCGAGAGCGGCCGCAGCGGTTGCGCGGTGGCGGGAATGGAAGCGGTGGGAATCGAACCGGCGGGAATCGAACGCAGCGTGACCGGGCCGCGGGACGCGCCCGGCCTGCGTGCGGCGCCGAGAACACTCTCGACGCGGGCGAGTTCGGCGGCAGCCTCGCGAGCCAGGTCGAGCAGGCTCAGGTCGACAGCTCCCGCGACGGCCGCAAGCAACTCCGACGATGCGTCCTTGCGTCCGCGTTCGATCTCCGACAGGTACTGGCTCGAGACGCCCGCGCGACGCGCGGTCTCGACGAGTCGCTCGCCGCGCTCGTGGCGGTGTCGACGCAGCACGCGCCCGGTGACCTCACGCCAGAGCGGCTCAGGCGCCGGCTGCGTGTGCGAGTCGTTCCTCGATGCCATGCCATCGAGCGTAGGTCACCGCTGCTGCGGGCAGCCGTCCCTTCTGCTCTGGGCAGAACGGCGACAACAGCAGAACGCGACCCTGCCCGTCAGCTGCGTGCGAGGTCGGCGAGGACGCGCGCGCTCGACTCCCAGTCCATGCACTTGTCGGTGACCGACTTGCCGTAGATGAGCGGCTGGGCGTCGGGCGACTGGGTATCGAGAGTTTGGGCACCGCCTTCGAGGAAGCTCTCCAGCATCACACCGCTGATCAACGGTGTGTCTCCCGCAGCGCGACGCGTCCGGACCGACGCCGCGATCTCGGCGGCGACCTGCGCCTGCCGGATGTGGTCCTTGCCGGAGTTGGCGTGGCTGCAGTCGATCATGACCCGTGCGGGCAGACCCGCCTTGTCGAGTGCGGCGACCGCGGATGCCACGGACTCGTCGTCGAAGTTGGGTCCGGCAGTCCCGCCACGCAGGATGATGTGGCAGTCCTCGTTGCCCGCCGACTCGACGAGCGCACCGTGACCGAAGTCGTCGATACCGAAGAAGACGTGTTGCGCGGCAGCGGCATTCACTCCGTCGATGGCGACCTGGACGTTGCCGTCGGTACCGTTCTTGAACCCGATGGGCATCGACAGTCCGGATGCGAGCTGGCGGTGCACCTGCGATTCCGTCGTCCGTGCACCGATGGCACCCCATGCGACGGCGTCGGCGATGTACTGCGGGCTCGTCGGCTCGAGGAACTCACACCCGACCGGGAGACCGAGGTCGATGATGTCGAGCAGTAGCGACCGTGCCGTACGCAGACCGCGCTCGACGTCGTAGGTGCCGTCCATGCCGGGATCGTTGATGAGTCCCTTCCAACCGACCGTGGTGCGCGGCTTCTCGAAGTAGACGCGCATGACGA
>NZ_DLSO01000033.1:0-23320 GCF_002500165.1 Gordonia sp. UBA7860
CTCGGCACGCTCGTGATCTTCACGTTCGATCCGTGCCCGGTCGGAGCCGATCCGTCGCTCATCCCTGACTTCTGCTCACGGTGATTGCGCCTCTCTCACTCGCCCCTACGGCTCTTTCCGGCCAAGGAGAATTGGATTTCTATGCAGGTACATGACTACGACGTGGTGATCGTCGGTGCCGGCGGCGCTGGAATGCGCGCTGCCATCGAATCCGGCCAGCGCGCACGCACCGCCGTGCTGACCAAGATCTACCCGACCCGCTCCCACACCGGCGCGGCACAGGGCGGCATGTGCGCCGCGCTGGCCAACGTCGAGGAGGACAACTGGGAGTGGCACACCTTCGACACGGTCAAGGGCGGCGACTACCTCGCCGATCAGGACGCGGTGGAGATCATGGCCAAGGAGGCCATCGACGCCGTACTCGACCTCGAGAAGATGGGTCTGCCGTTCAACCGCACGCCCGAGGGCAAGATCGACCAGCGTCGTTTCGGTGGTCACACGCGTGACCACGGCAAGTCGCCGGTGCGTCGCGCCTGCTACGCGGCAGACCGCACCGGCCACATGATCCTGCAGACGCTGTATCAGAACTGCGTCAAGCACGACGTCGAGTTCTTCAACGAGTTCTACGCGCTCGACCTGTGTCTGAGTGAGAACGAGAAGGGTGAGCCTGTCGCAACCGGCATCGTCGCCTACGAGCTCGCGACCGGCGAACTGCACGTCTTCCACGCAAAGTCGATCATTTTCGCAACCGGCGGCTCCGGTCGCATGTACAAGACGACGTCGAATGCGCACACGCTGACCGGCGACGGCGTAGGCATCGTGTTCCGCAAGGGCTTGCCCGTCGAGGACATGGAGTTCCACCAGTTCCATCCGACAGGCCTCGCGGGTCTCGGCATCCTGATCTCCGAAGCCGTTCGCGGTGAGGGCGGCATCCTGCGCAACGCCGACGGCGAGCGATTCATGGAGCGCTACGCCCCGACCATCAAAGACCTCGCACCCCGCGACATCGTCGCGCGCTCGATGGTTCTCGAGGTTCTCGAAGGACGCGGCGCCGGACCGAACAAGGATTACGTCTACATCGACGTCACCCATCTCGGCGAGGACGTGCTGAACGAGAAGCTCCCCGACATCACCGAGTTCGCACGCACGTACCTCGGCGTCGACCCGGTGAAGGAGTGGGTGCCGGTCTACCCGACCTGCCACTACCTGATGGGCGGCATCCCGACCAACATCGAGGGTCAGGTGCTGCGCAGCAACAACAACGACGATGTCGTCCACGGCCTCTACGCCGCAGGCGAGTGCGCGTGCGTGTCGGTGCACGGTGCAAACCGTCTCGGAACCAACTCGCTCCTCGACATCAACGTCTTCGGGCGTCGCGCCGGTATCGCAGCGGCCGACTACGCCAACAGCCACGGGTTCACCGACCTGCCGGAGAAGCCGACCGACATGGTCACCGGCTGGCTCGAGACCATCCTGTCCGAGCACGGGCATGAGCGCGTCGCCGACATCCGGACCGCGCTGCAGCAGACGATGGACGACAACGCGTCGGTGTTCCGCACCGAGGAGACGCTCAAGCAGGCGTTGACCGACGTCCACTCTCTCAAGGAGCGCTACGACCACATCCGCGTGCATGACAAGGGCAAGCGCTTCAACTCCGACCTGCTCGAGGCCATCGAGCTGGGCTTCTTGCTCGAACTCGCCGAGGTCACCGTTGTCGGCGCGCTCAACCGCAAGGAATCGCGCGGCGGGCACGCCCGCGAGGATTACCCGAATCGCGATGACGTGAACTTCATGCGCCACACGATCGCCTACAAGAAGGGTGACAAGCTCCTTTCCGACATCGAGCTCGACTGGAAGCCTGTCATCCAGACCCGTTACGAGCCGATGGAGCGTAAGTACTGATGACCGCCACCATTGAGGCGCCGCACACCGACGAGCCGCCGCTGCCAGAAGTCCCTGACGAAGCGACCATGGTCACGCTGAAGATCATGCGTTTCAATCCGGAGGAGCCCGACGCCCAGGGCTGGGAGAGCTTCCGTGTGCCCGCGCTGCCGACCGACCGGCTGCTCAACCTGCTGCTCTACGTGAAGGGCTACCTCGACGGCACGCTGACCTTCCGCCGCAGCTGCGCCCACGGCGTGTGCGGCTCCGACGCGATGCGCGTCAACGGCGTCAACCGCCTGGCATGCAAGATGCTGATGAAGGACTTCCTGCCCAAGGACAAGTCCAAGGACATCACCATCACCATCGAACCCATCAAGGGTCTTCCGGTGGAAAAGGACCTCGTGGTCAACATGGAGCCCTTCTTCGACGCGTACCGCGCGATCAAGCCGTTCCTGATCACCTCCGGCAACGAGCCGACCCGTGAGCGCATTCAGAGCCAGAAGGACCGCGCACGTTTCGACGACACCACCAAGTGCATCCTCTGTGCGTGCTGCACCACGAGCTGCCCGGTGTTCTGGAACGAGGGCAGCTACTTCGGTCCCGCGGCGATCGTCAACGCGCACCGCTTCATCTTCGACAGCCGCGACGAGGGCGCCGTCGAGCGTATGGACATCCTCAACGATTCCGACGGCGTGTGGCGCTGCCGCACCACCTTCAACTGCACCGACGCATGCCCGCGTGGCATCCAGGTGACCCAGGCGATCCAGGAGGTCAAGCGCGCGCTCATGTTCTCGCGCTGATCTTCCGCATCACCGACGCAGACTCTCTCTGCAGCCCCGGCGAACCCCACCATCCTCCACGGAAGGTGGGGTTCGCTGTTTTTTCCGGGTTCGGTTTTTCGCGCCCGATGAAACCGATCGGGGTTCGCGTGCGTCCAAGTCCTCAAGGCCACAGCCGTGGACTCGACACGCCGAACGGAGCGAACCCATGACCATCCGATCCATCCTCGTCAGCCTGCTGATCCTCGTGTGCGGAGCGCTACTGAGCACCGCCACGCCCGCCGCGGCGTCGACCCGATTCCCGGGCACCGGCGACGTGGTGACCATTTCTGTCAGCTCCGACCGCGAGTGGAACGAGCAGATCGTCTGGTTCGACGCCGACAACAAAATCCGCCACCAATCCGACGTGCGGCTTCCGACGCACGACGACGCGAGCGGCCTCTGGTCGGGATCGCTCACGATTGTCAGCCGGTCCCGCAATCAGAATATCGACGTCTCCTTCGGCTCGACGGGTCGCTTCGCTCGCTGCGAGATCTGGGTCGGCAAGGTCAAGGTCCGCGACCACACCGCCCGCGGCGCCCACGCCCTCGCGACGTGCGACCGCCCGACGCCGCGTCGAAAGAGCTGACACCCGCGCGGTTGCCGGCCGGGTCGGGGGCGCGGTTCGGGGGCGGGTTCTGGCTCCCGCCCGGGGCAGAAAGTAGGGGAAGGGTTCTTTCCCCGGGGTGTCGACGTTTCCCCGCGAAGCTACCCAAGGAACGGCCTAAAACCCGAGGAAGGATCGTTTCCCCTAGTTTCTGCGCAGGTCAGCGCGCCGTCCAGCCCGCCGGCGGCCGCCCGACCACCCCAGCACCAACCACCCCGTCTTTCCCCGAGTTTCCGACGCCCCCGCACGCCCTTCCCCTACTTCCCGACGCCCAGCGCGCAGCTCTTCCCCTAGTTCCCGACGCCGGTTCACGCGCGCGGCCGCGGACAGCTCCCAAAACACACGGAAAAATGTCGCGGAAAGAACTCTTCCCCCACTCCTCGACGTTTCCCCGCGAAGCTACCCAAGGAAGAGCACACAACCCGAGGAAAGAATCCTTCCCCCACTTTCTGCGCGGGCCGAACGCCGAGCGGCCACCGCCCCACCACGACGCCGCACCCTTCCCCCACTTTCTGCGCGGGCCAAAACCGGTCCGGACGCGCGCGCCCGAGCCGCCCAGCGCACACCCCAAACCCCTGAGCGCGCCTAAAATCTTTAGCCTCGTCGAATCGGACAAAAATCGCGTATTCCGAATCAATCCCGCCGATTCGACGTCGATTTGCTCCGTCACCGCGCACAGACTCTGCGGGAACCATAGTCTTGACGAACCACTGAGCGACGTCATAGGGGGTGATCACGGCATGGCAGAGAAGCTTCACGCCGAGATCCAGTCGGGCGACAAGGGACTGCGGGCCGGGTCGATCGGACTGCTGGGCAACGTGATCATCGGACTGTCGGCAGTGGCGCCCGCCTACAGTCTGGCCGCGACGCTCGGCTACGTGGTCGCGGCGGTGCACAGCAAAGCGCCTGCGATGTTCGTGATCGCGTTCATCCCGATGCTGCTGGTGGCGTTCGCCTACCGGGAGCTCTCGCGCGACACCCCCGACTGCGGAACGACCTTCACCTGGGGCACCAAAGCGTTCGGGCCGTGGATCGGGTGGATCGGTGGATGGGGTCTCGCGGTGTCGGCGATCATCGTGCTCGCCAACGTCGCCGAGATCGCGGCCGTGTACCTGCTCCGCTTTCTGCACCTCGATTCACTCGCCGACAACCTCTGGGCCAAGGTCGCTCTCGGGTGCTTCTTCATCATCGTGATGACGTGGATCAGCATCCGCGGCATCGTCATCAGTGAGCGCATCCAGTCGGTGCTCATGTTCATCCAGTTCGGCATCCTGATCCTGGCGAGCGTCATCGCGCTCGTGAAGGTCGCGACCGACCACGCCGGCCCCCAGGCCGTCACACCTCAGTGGAGTTGGTTGTCGCCGACGGGTCTCGACCAGTCGTCGATCGCCGCGGCGGTGATCCTGTGCATCTTCATCTACTGGGGATGGGACGCGTGCCTGGCAGTGGGTGAGGAAACCAAGGATCCCGAGAAGACACCCGGCCGGGCGGCGGTGATCTGCTGCCTGATCCTCGTTGCCACCTACGTCTTGGTCGCCTACGCCGTCGAATCGTTCGCAGGTTTCGGCACCAACGGCATCGGTCTGAACAACCCCGACAACACCGACGACGTGCTCACCATCCTCGGCGAACCGGTCGCGGGCGCCGTGATGGCGTCGGCGTTGCTGCTCGTCGTCAGCATCTCGGCCCTGTCTTCGACGCAGTCGACCATCCTGCCGACGGCACGCGGCACGCTGTCAATGGCCGTGTACAAGGCGCTCCCCCCAGCGGTTCGCCTACATCCACCCGCGCTACATGACGCCTGCGTTCGGCACGGCCGTGATGGGGGCGTCGGCGCTGATCTTCTACCTCGTGCTGTCGTTCGCGAGTCAGAACACGCTCGCCGACTCGATCGCGTCACTCGGTCTCGCCGTCGCGTTCTACTACGGCATCACCGCGTTCTCGTGTGTCTGGTACTTCCGTCGAACCCTGTTCGACTCCGCCCGAAACTTCTTCATGCGCGGACTCTTCCCACTCTTCGGCGGCATCGCGATGGCCTGGGCATTCATCAAGAGCGCCATCGACATGATCAACCCCGACTACGGTTCGACGTCGATCGGCGGAATCGGTGGCGTGTTCATCCTCGGCGTCGGCATGCTGGTCCTCGGGGTCCCGTTGATGCTCGCCTGCTGCGCCGCCGACAGCGACTTCTTCAAGGGCAAGACCCTCAACGCGAATACCGAAGTGAAGGTCCCCGATGTCTACTGACGACAACTCCGCTGCGAGCCCGAAACGTGTCGCTGTCGGCTATCTCGCCACACAATCGGGGGACGACGGGGTCGCACTCGGCGCGGCCATCGCAACCAAGACGGGCGCGGCGATCGACCTCATCTGCGTGGTCCACCCCGTCCCCTACGACGGCCAACCGGGCATCGATCAGTACATGGAGCGCCTCGAAAACCAAGCGGCGGAATGGCTTGCCGACGGTGCATCACGCATCCCGGAGGGCATCGAGGTGCGCACCGTCGTCACCGTGCACGAGTCGTTCACCGAGGGCCTCATCGAGGTCGCCGAGCAATCCGGAGCGGCGATGATCGTCGTCGGCGGCACGGGCGACGGCATCATCTCGCGTCACGCTCTCGGCACGGTGAGTACCGAGTTGCTGCATTCCTCTCCCCTGCCCGTCGCGCTGGCGCCGCGTGGATACGCGCGTCGCTCCGACGTCGTGATCGACATGATCACCGTCGCCGTGCCGGTCAAGAAGTCGGCCAGCGACCCCCTCCCGTTCGCCATCCGCTTCGCCGAAGCCGCGTCGATCGACGTACGTCTGCTCTCGTTGGTGTCACTGGACCCAACGGTCGACGACACCAGCCTCGCGGTGCGCAAGCAACAGGTCGACGTTGCGCGGAAGCTCCTCGAACACACCCGTGACCAGCTCGACGTCGACCTCGAGGTGGACGTCCTCGTCGCCGATGGCGACACCCTCGACGAAGCGCTCGCCAATCTCCCGTGGGACGCCAACGACATCGTCGCTGTCGGCTCGGGGCACCTGGGCGCCGACAATCGCGTCTTCCTCGGCACGACGGCCGCACGCATTCTGCGCTGGACCACAGCCCCGGTGATCGTCGTACCCAAGGAATCAACCGCAGACACTGAAGCCACGGAACCGACAGCAACCAAGGCGCAGGAGAAGTGACGACGCTGCGACTGCTCGAGATCAGGCACGCCGAGTGCGAATCACTCGGCACGTACGCGGGCGGTCTTCCACACGACGCCGAGGTCACCACGTTGCGAGCCGAGCGCGACACGTTTCCCGACGACCCTGCGTCGTTCGACGCCATCGCAGTGATGGGCGGCGGAATGGGAGCCAACGACGGCCCGACCCATCCGTGGATCGACGACGAGATCGAGTTCCTGCGACGGGCACTGGCCGAGGATGTACCGATCTGGGGAGTCTGCCTCGGATCTCAGTTGCTCGCGAGCGCGGCCGATGCGAAGGTCAGCACGGGACCTGCCCCCGAGATCGGTATCTCGAAGGTCACCTGGACCCCGGACGGCGTCGTCGACCCTGTCTGGAAAGACCTGTCGGACAAGACATTCGACTGCATGCAGTGGCACTACGACACATTCGAACTACCCGAAGGCGCGACGCTGCTCGCGTCGTCGGAGGCGTACCCGAACCAGGCGTTCCGTCTCGGCGCGAGTTACGGCCTGCAGTTCCATCTCGAAGTCGACTCCCCGCTGTTCGCCACCTGGCTCGACGACCCCGACTACCGCACCGAACTCGTCGATGCGCTGGGTCCAAGTGGCCCCGATCAGGTCAGCGCCGACCTCGCCGACGTCGAGTCGACGACCCGCGCGATGGCTGCGGCAGCGATGTCGCGGTGGTTCGACGTCGTCGTCGCGCGACAAACACGCTAGGCCCGCTCACACATCGGACACCTGCGCCACGCGGGCAACGTGGAGTTCCACGGCGTCAGCGAGCAGGCTGTCACTGGTGGCGGCGCCGATGTGCCCACGTTGTTCGAGCGCGAGAACCCCGTTGATGGCCGCCCATGCGAGCAGTACCGACGAACGAGCGGAGGGGTCGTCGGAGTCGATCGCATCAATCACGTCGTCGGCTACGCCCGTGAGTGCCCGCGCGATCTCCGACCGCGCCTGGTCGACGACATCCCCGTGCACCTCGGACACGTCGGCGAGACCCAGCATCCGGAAGGCGAGCGGCTCGTCCCGATGGAAGCGCACATACTCCTCGAACGCCGCGCGAGCCGTCGGCGCCCCACCACCGGTTCCCTCGACGCTGCGCCGCATCCGTTCGGCGTGGTCGCGCGCCAGTCGACACGCGACCACCGCGTAGACCTCTGCCTTGCCGTCGGGGAAATTCCCATACAGCGATGTCAGCGCGACGTCGGCGTTCGCAGCGATCGCATCGACCGACGTGCCACGAAATCCGTTGCGTGAGAACAACTCGGCGGCGGCGTCGAGCACAGCGGCCCGCGTCCGCCGTCGTCGTCGATCGCGGGGCTCGTCAAGCAGTGAGGACATGTGCTAATTGTAGTCTGACTACGTTTTCATAGTCCAACTACAGAAGGATCGACATGTCTCCCACGGTCTCCACCTCCGACCTGCCAACACCCACCGACGGCTCCGAGGTGATATCACTACTCATCCCCCGCTCGCCCTTCGTGGCAGAACTCGGGCTACGACTGACCGACATCACCGACGGCCACGCCGAACTGGTCATGCCCTACCGGCCGGAGCTGACGACCATCGGCGAGATGGTCCACGGCGGCGCGATCAGCGCATGTGCGGACATCGGAATCATGGCGGCCGCCTGGGCAGGCCGACCCATTTCCGATCGGCTTCGTGGAGTCACCACCGCGATGTCGGTGAACTTCATCAGCCCACTGATCGCCGACGATCTGCGCATCGTCGCCGACCGCCTCCACAACGGAAATCGGCTGTGCCACTGCACTGTTGATCTGATCTCCGCAACTGCGGGCACACTTGTCGCCCGCGCGACGGGCACCTATCAGATCGGCTGACCAACAACTGCGGACACACTGCGCGCCAATAATTGTTGACACTGCTTACATCGACGCTTAGCGTCGAACCATGCAGACGATCCTTGGCGCCAACGGGCAGATCGGGACAGAGCTCGCTCGCGAGCTCCACCGCAACCACACCCGCGACATCCGCCTCGTCAGCAGACACCCCCGGCGGGTGAACGAGACCGACGAACTTGTCGCCGCCGACCTCATGGATGCCGCCCACACCGACGCCGCTGTCGCGGGAAGCGACATCGCATACCTGACCGTCGGACTGCCCGCCGATTCTCAGATGTGGGCGCAGCGTTTTCCGGTGATGATGCGCAACGCGATCGATGCCTGCGCTCACCACGGCACGAAGCTCGTGTTCTTCGACAACACCTATATGTATCCGATGACGAGTGAGCCACAGACCGAGTACACCCCATTCCGCCCCGCAGGCAGCAAGGGCCGCACGCGCGCGCAGACCGCAACCATGTTGCTCGACGCGATGAACGCGGGAACCGTCGACGCCGTGATCTGTCGTGCCCCCGAGTTCTACGGTCCGGACCAGACCCAAAGCTTCACCAACGCATTGGTTTTCGATCGAATCGCGCAGCACAAGCGGACGTTCGTCCCGATCCGCGACGACACCCTGCGGTCCCTGATCTGGACTCCCGACGCCAGCCGGGCGATGGCGCTGATCGGCAACACCGAGTCGGCCTACGGGCAGACCTGGCATCTCCCGATCGACAGCAACCGACGCACCTACGCACCTACGCACAGCTGATGGAGCTGACCTCACAGGCGAGCGGCCACCGGAACAAGTACACGGTGCTCGGCACACCCGTCTTCGCGCTCGGCAGACTCTTCAGCAAGAACGTCCGCGAACTGTGGGAGTTGTTGCCGCGCTACGGCGTCGACACCGTCTTCGTCTCCGACAAGTTCACCCGAGCCTTCCCCGACTTCGCCGTGACCACGTACGACGCAGGCGTCGCCCAACTCGTCACTTACTAGACAACGCGCGCGGCCACATCAGCTGTCGAAGCCCAGCCCGACCTTGTCCATCACGGTCAACCACAGGCCGCGCTTGCCCTGACGCCGCTCGCTGCGAGCCAGTTCGCGGCGGGTCATGTTGATGCCGAACGCGCGCAAGGGTTCCGGCGGAAACGGAATCGGCTTGGAGCGCACCATGTTCAAACGCGTGCGCTCGGTGTCGGCACCGTCGACGAGGTCGAGTGCCGTTGCGGCAGCGAAGTGCGACGCACCGACGCCGAGACCGGTGAACCCCACCGCGGTGACGACGCGTCCACCGTACGAGCGGTCCCAGAACGCACAGAACCGCGAGCACGTATCGATGGCCCCACCCCACGCGTGACTTGCGCGGATACCCTCGAGTTGCGGAAACATCTGCAGCAGATGCTCGCCGAGCAATGCGAACTCGCGCGGTTCCTGCTGGTGACGCGGAGAATCGTCGGATCTGTAGTGGTACAACGCATCCCAGCCGCCGAACAGAATTCGGTTGTCGGCGGTCAGACGGAAGTAGTGGAACCGCGGCCCCGCGTCGGCAAGTCCCTCCCTGCCCTTCCAGCCGATCGACGCGAGCTGCGCCTCCGACAGCGGTTCGGTCATGATCGCGTAGTCCCACACCGGCACCGTGTACAGCCGTAGACGACGAACCAGCGACGGGCTCGCCGACGTCGCGAGTACGGCTCGATCGGCGACGATCTCGCCGAGGCCGGTACCCAGTCGCAACCTGTCACCCTCGCTGCTGATTCCGGTCACTTCCGACTGCTCGAAGATCTGCACGCCGAGACGTTCCGCGGCGTCGGCAAGACCCCACGCCAGTCGCGCGGGGTCGAGCATGATGACGGCGGGATCGAACACCGCTCCCGCCACCATCGGCGAGTCGACACGTTCGCGCGCCTGCGCCTCCGTCAGCAGCGGCAGGTCTTCGCCGAGTTCTCTTGCCGACGCCGCGTACTCGGCCAATTCGTCTGCCTGCCAATCGAAATTGGCAAAGTCGAGTTCGCCGGTGCGCTCGGCGTCGGCAGCGATGCCGTGGCGGCGGATGGCCTCATCGATGGCGTCGAGCGTCTCGTGACCGAGGCGCAGCAGTGTCGGCAATTCGTCGGCAAAGCGTTCCATGCCATTACCGAGGCCATGGGTGAGGCTCGCCGAGCAGAAGCCGCCGTTGCGTCCGCTGGCGTGCTCGGCGATCCGATCACGCTCGACCAGCACGATCCGACGTCCCGGATTGCGTTCTGCGGCTTGCACCGCGGTCCACAGTCCGGTGAAACCCCCACCGACGATGACGAGATCGGCGGTCACCTCACCGAGCACGCGCGGACGCGGCGCAGGCCGATCCGCGCGATCGAGCCAATACGACGACGCGTGCGCGGTGGAGACCAGTGCTGCCCCGCGTGCTGTGGGCTCTGTGGCCCATGCCTCGCTCATCAGCAAACCTCTCCCGGATTCGTGAACACCGTTCGATGCCAAGGCTTTCGGGCAACACCGGTGATATCACTCATCACGTGTTTGACGGTCAGGTACTCGTCGAGCGAGTAGGTCGACATGTCCTTGCCAAAGCCCGACGCGCCGACACCGCCGTGCGGCATCTCGCTGATGATCGGGATGTGGTCGTTGATCCACACGCAGCCCGCCTTGATCTCACGGCTCGCCCGCTGCGCGCGGTAGACGTCGCGCGTCCACGCCGATGCGGCGAGTCCGTAGACCGTGTCGTTCGCGCGGCGCAGCGCGTCGTCGTCGTCGGCGAAGGACGAGACGGTCAGCACCGGGCCGAAGACCTCGTCGCGGTAGATCTCGGAGTCCTCCGCGACGTCGGCGATCAACGTGGGCGGGTAGAAGCTGCCGGGGCCGTCGGGCAGCACCCCGCCGGTCACCACACGCGCGCCGGCGGCGCGGGCACGTTCTACCATTGCCGAGACCTTGTCGCGGTGTGCGTGGGAGATGAGTGAGCCCATGTCGGTGTCGGGGTCGCGCGGATCGCCGACCCGCACCGACGACATGACATCGGCGACGCCGGCCACGAATTCGTCGTAGAGCGACGGCGCGACGATCGCCCGCGTGGCGGCCGTGCAGTCCTGTCCGGCGTTGATGAGCGCTCCCGCGACGGCACCCTGGATCGCGGCGTCGAGGTCGGCGTCGTCGAAGACGACGAACGGTGCCTTGCCACCGAGCTCGAGTTGTACGCGCGTGCCATTCGCCGCGGCCTGCGACATCACCATGCGCCCGACCGCCGTCGAACCGGTGAACGTCACGATGTCGACGTCGGGATGTCCGGCAATCGCGGCGCCGACATCGGCGCCAGTGCCGACCAGGACGTTGAAGACGCCGTCGGGCAGACCCGCTTCCGTCGCCAGACGAGCGAGTGTCAGCGTCGTCAACGGAGTGATCTCCGCGGGTTTGAGTACCACGGAGCACCCGGCGGCCAACGCGGGCAACACTTTCCACACGGCCATCTGCAGGGGGTAGTTCCACGGAGTGATCGATCCGACGACCCCGACGGGTTCGCGTCGAATCGACGACGTGTGGTCACCGGAGTACTCCGCACTCGCCTTGCCGTCGAGATTGCGTGCGACGCCCGCGAAGAAGTCGACGTTGTCGATACTGCCCGGCACGTCGAATTCCGTTGCGAGGCGGATCGCCTTGCCGGTGTGCGAGACCTCCTCGCTCGCCAACAGGTCGGCGTTGGCGTCGAGCAGACGCGCGAAGGTGTGCAGTACCGCGGACCTCTCCGCCGGCGTGGCTCCACCCCAATCGTGTTGTGCGCGCGCGGCATGTGCGACCGCAGAGGTAACGTCGGAGGCGGAGGCGAGCACCAGGTGCGCTACCGGAGTATCAGTGGCGGGATCGATCACCGTGTGATCGAGTCCCGATCCGCTGCAGGGAGCACCGTCGACCCAACCACTGGGAACTGTCGTGATGGTTGACACGACAGATCACGATACCGCCAAAACAACGGATTCACGACTCGAAGCATGACTTTCCAACTGAAACCGTGGTTTCGGTTGCCAATATCTGCTGAATCCGCCACCATCGACATGTGGGCGAACCAATGTCGACACACCTCGACGCCATCGCGAAGAAGATCATCGAAGAACTCCAGGCCGACGGCCGGAGTTCCTACGCGGCGATCGGCAAATCCGTTGGCCTGTCGGAAGCTGCTGTGCGCAACCGCGTTCAGAAGCTCAGCGAGAGCGGCCTGCTGCAGATCGTCGCGGTGACCGATCCACTCAAGCTCGGCTTCTCCCGCCAGGCGATGGTCGGCATCCGCTGCACCGGCGATACGGAGCGATTGGCGCGGCAACTGGCCGAGCATCCCGAGATCGACTACGTGGTGCTGACCGCCGGTACCTACGACATCATGATCGAGGTTGTCTGCGAGGACGACGATCACCTCCTCGACATCATCAATCGCAGGGTTCGAACACACCCAGAGGTGAACTCGACCGAGACCCTCGTTTATCTGAAACTAGTGAAACAGCAATACAATTGGGGTACACGATGACCGCATCCGTAACCGAATCCCTCGGGCAGCGAAGCGCTGCGCACCTGTGGGGACACTTCTCCCGTCACGGCGACGAGATCACGCCACCGGTGATCACACGAGGTGAGGGCGCACGCATCTTCGACGATCGCGGTCGCAGCTACCTCGACGGACTCGCGGGACTCTTCGTCGTCCAGGTCGGGCACGGACGTGACGAGCTCGCCCAAGCGGCGGCAAAGCAGGCCAAAGAACTGGCGTTCTTTCCGCTGTGGTCCTACGCCACTCCTCCCGCCATCGAGCTCGCCGAGCGACTCGCGGCCAACGCGCCGGGCGACCTCAACCGCGTCTTCTTCACCAGCGGTGGCGGCGAGGCCGTCGAAAGCGCGTGGAAACTCGCCAAGCAGTACTTCAAGCTGACCGGAAAACCGATGAAGCACAAGGTGATCTCGCGTTCGATCGCCTACCACGGCACCCCGCAGGGCGCGCTGGCCATCACCGGCATCCCCGACCTCAAGAAGATGTTCGAACCGCTGACTCCCGGAGGGTTCCGCGCACCGAACACCAACATCTACCGCGCTCCCGACGAGGAACTTGCTGCCGACCCCAAGAAGTTCGGCCGCTGGGCAGCCGACCGCATTGCCGAGGCCATCGAGTTCGAGGGCCCCGACACCGTCGCAGCTGTGTTCCTCGAACCGGTCCAGAACGCGGGCGGATGTTTCCCTCCACCGCCCGGCTACTTCGAACGTGTCCGCGAGATCTGCGACGAGTACGACGTCCTGCTGGTCTCCGATGAGGTGATCTGCGCGTTCGGCCGCATCGGTTCGATGTTCGCCTGCGAGGACTTCGGCTATCAGCCCGACATCATCACCTGTGCCAAGGGCATGACATCGGGCTACTCGCCGATCGGCGCGATGATCGCCAGCGAGCGACTCTTCGAGCCGTTCAACGACAATACGACGACCTTCGCGCACGGCTACACGTTCGGCGGTCACCCCGTGTCGGCGGCGGTCGCGCTGGCCAACCTCGACATCTTCGAACGCGAGGGACTCAACGACCACGTGAAGACCACCGCGCCCGCGTTCCGATCGACGCTCGAGAAGCTCCACGACCTACCGATCGTCGGCGACGTGCGTGGCGAAGGATTCTTCTACGGCATCGAGCTGGTCAAGGACAAGGCCACCAAGGAGACGTTCACCGAGGCAGAGTCCGAGCGCATCCTGCGTGGATTCCTCTCAACCGCGCTGTTCGACGCCGGTCTCTATTGTCGCGCCGACGACCGCGGCGACCCGGTCATCCAGCTCGCGCCGCCGCTCATCTGCGGCCAGGCAGAGTTCGACGAAATCGAGCAGATCCTGCGTGGCGTTCTCACCGAGGCGTACACACTCCTCTGAGGTTCTCCAGGACTGAGCAACGACGGGCGCGTCGGCGGACAAGCAGTTCCGCCGGCGCGCTACCGCTATGACGTGAGGCGCTGTAGCCTCCTGTGCGATATGCGTCCTACTCGCGCCACCGCGCCCTTCGCCACAGACTTCGTCGTCCGCCGCGTGGTCGCACTGATCGTCGCTGTGGTGAGGATTGCAGCTGCGGTCGGGATCGTCGCTGTGGGCGCGATCGGTCCGGGCCTGGTCGCATCGCCCGCGTGGGCGGCCCCGACGCAGGCACAGTCGCAGGACACCTCGCCTGACACCGACCACTGCCCGCATCGGGTCTCGCCGCCTCCCGCTGTCGACGAGTCGGAAGTCGTGGCTCCCGGCTCGACGACACCAACCCCACTGCCGGTGCATTCCCCACCGGTCGGCGGCGAAGCGTTGGGCGGGTGCGGCGTCGTCGCTGACTCGTCGGCGGGTCGTGTGCCGGAGCGGCTGACGTCGGCGGCCTGGCTGGTCGCCGATCTCGACAGCGGCGCCGTGATCGCGGCCAAAGACCCGCACGGTCGGTACCGCCCAGCGTCGACCATCAAGATCCTGCTCGCGCTCACCGCATTGCGCTCGGGGATCTCGCTCGACAAACCGGTCACCGCGACGGCAGACGATTGGAGCGCCGAGGGCGACTCCTGCGGGATGGGGCCGGGCGGCAAATACACCATGCGCGACATGATGATCGGGCTCCTCATGGTGTCCGGAAACGACTGCGCCCACGTCATCGCGCGAGACCTCGGCGGCATCGACGCCACGCTGACCAAGATGAACCAGCTCGCGCACTCGCTGCAGGCGTATGACACCAGGGCGTCGACCCCGTCTGGTCTCGACTCCGCCGGAATGTCGACATCCCCATATGACCTCGCGGTGATCTTCCGTGCCGCCATGCAGAACTCGACGTTCCGCGACATCATCGCCATGCCGAACCACCCGTTTCCCGGGTACCCGAAACGACCCGACGTCCCCGGCGACGTCGACCACCCCGGCTACCTGATGCAGACGTCGAATCATCTTCTGCTGGAAGGCGATCCGGGCGTCCTCGGCGGCAAGACCGGCTATACCGACGACGCGCAGAAGACGTTCGTCGGGGCCGTCAAGAAGGACGGTCGTACCGTTCTGGTGGTTCAGATGTACGGCTTGTCGACTGCCGACGACAACTACTGGGATCAGGCACGCTCGCTCGTCGCCTACGGTGCGCACGCTCCACGCGAGGCGAAGGTGGGCGAACTCGCATCGACCTCAGGCGAACGCGCGAATACCTCCGACGACGCGCGCGTCGCGGTTCCGACGACCGAAGCCGAAGCGTCGACTCCCCAGGGCGCGGCTCTTCAAGAGTCGACATCTGGATGGTCGGTGCGCATCCTCGTCGGACTCGTGGGGCTGCTGGCGGCGCTGCTCCTGCTCCTGCTTGCGCTTCGCTTGATCCGACGCCGCTGATCGGCTCAGCGTCGCCTGGACCGCGTCACGAGAGCCACCGCGGCGCCGATCGCGGCCGCCACGGCCAACGGGCCGGCCTTCGGCACAGGATCCACCTCGTAGACCGGACGCACGACGACGGTCGGCGGCTCGGGCTGTTCGGTGGGATCGACCACCTGGTAGGGCTCATTGGCACTGTCCGTGGCACACCACGCCGTGGCGTACAGAACGATTCGCGAGGCCAGGTAGCCGAAGACCATGATGCCCAGCAGTGGTCCGAACGCCGCACCCGCCGGGCTACCGAGCACCGATTTCAGGTAGATGCCTGCGACAGACTTGAGGATCTCGAAGATGATCGCGGTGAGCAGGGCCGCCTTGAGCACGTTGCGAAACGGCAACGGATGCAAGGGAAGTCGGGCAAATATGAATACGAAGAGCAGCCAGGTCGCGACAAGGGATACCACGATGGCCACAGCCCGCACCACGACGGTCGAGCCACTGAAGCCGTCGACGTGCGCCCACTCGAGGATCTTGTTGATCAACCCGCTGTTGCCCAGGGCGGTGAGGCCGAGCGTGAACAGGAAGGCGAGACCCAGCAACACGAAAATCACGAGGTCGCTGATCTTCGACATGACCGCATTGCGGTTGACCCTCCCCCCGAACATCTCGGTCATTCCCAGGCGCACACCGGAAATCCATCCGATACCGGTCAAGGCCGCGCCGACCAGACCGATGATGCCGACTGTCGCGCGTGATTCGATGGCCGAGTCGATCGCGCTCTCGAGCGTCGTGCCGAGCTCGCCGGGCATGGCCTTGACGATCTGGTCCTTGATGCTGTCGAGCCACTCTGGGTGGGCTGCGAGGACAAAACCGCCGATCGAGAAGGCGACCATGATGATCGGCACGATCGAGAGGATTCCGGTGAAGGTGATACTCGCGGCGTAGAGGTTGCCGCGACGATCGTTGTATCGCTGCACCGTGCGCAAGATGTGGTCGAGCCAGCCCCACCGCTCTCGGGCCGACTCGAACTCGTCCTTTCCGCGCGCGACAAGCGCTTTGCCCGAATCGATCACCGAAGCCATAGACCCTCGTTCCCCTTCGGTCGGTGCTGTCCCTACTCACCGTGTCTACCGGAAACGAGTGCCGCGGGTCAGGATTTGGTACCTGACACGCTCGGCGCCAGGAACCCCACCTTGTCGTAGACTTCGCGCAGCGTCGCAGACGCCACCGAGCGCGCTCGCGCTGCACCGTCGGCGAGGATGCCGTCGAGGTAGGCGGGATCGGCGAGATACTCGTCGACGCGTCCGCGCAGCGGGGTCACGAAGTCGCTGAGGACCTCGGCTGTCTCGACCTTCAGGTCGCCATATCCCTTGCCCTCGTACTTGGCGACGAGATCGGCGACCTCCACCCCGGACAACGCCGCCTGGATGGTGAGCAGATTCGAGACTCCCGGCTTGTTCTCGGGATCGAACGCCACCTCGCTGCCCGTATCGGTAACCGCCGACCGGATCTTCTTGGCCGACCGTTTCGGGTCGTCGAGAAGATTGATCAATCCCTTGTCGGTCTCGGCCGACTTGCTCATCTTGGCCGTTGGGTTCTGCAGGTCGTAGATCTTGGCGAACTCCTTGACGATGTACGGCTGCGGCACAGTGAACGCCTTGCCGAAGCGCTTGTTGAATCGCTGCGCGAGATCCCGGGTCAGCTCGAGGTGCTGCCGTTGGTCTTCGCCGACGGGTACCTGATCAACCTGGAACGCGAGGATGTCGGCGGCCATCAGGATGGGATAGGTGAAAAGTCCGACGCTCGACGACTCGACACCCTGCTTGGCGGCCTTGTCCTTGAACTGCGTCATCCGGCTTGCCTCGCCGAATCCGGTGATGCAGTTGAGAACCCAGGTGAGCTGCGCGATCTCGGGGACATGCGACTGGACATACACCGTCGAGCGAGCGGGATCGACGCCGACGGCGAGCAACTGTGCCACCGACATGCGTGTGCGGTCGGCGAGCACCGACGGGTCGAACTGCACGGTCAGCGCGTGCATGTCCGGGATGAAGTAGAAGGCGTCGAACTCGTCCTGCAGCTCGACCCACTGACGCACCGCACCCAGATAGTTTCCGAGGTGGAAGGAATCGCTGGTCGGCTGGATACCCGACAACACCCGCCGCCGCGTACCCGACGCAGGTGATTTCTCGACGTCGCTCATGGCTTCCAGTCTCTCAGACGGCAGCACCTCATTATTCGGAGGTGCTATGCGGGCGTGCTGCTCAACGGTGCTCCGGCGGGTCACTCGAACACGACGGTGACCGGCGCGTGATCAGACCACCGGCGGTCGTAGGTGTCGGCCCGGTCGACGAACGCTTTGACGGTGCGCGCCGCCATTGCCTTGTTGGCGAGGTGATAGTCGATCCGCCAGCCCGAGTCGTTGTCGAACGCCTTTCCGCGCCACGACCACCACGAGTACGGCCCGTCTGCGTCGGGGTGGAGCTCGCGCATCACGTCAGACCAACCGGACTCCAGCAATCCACCGACCCACTCCCGCTCGTGCGGAAGGAAGCCCGGGCTGCGCAGGTTGCCTTTCCAGTTCTTGATGTCGTGCTCAGAGTGCGCGATGTTCCAATCACCGCCGACCACCACCGGACGTCGCTTCCGTGCCAACGAGGCGAGGTGCGCACCGAAGGCGTCGAGAAATCGCTTCTTCTCGGCGAACTTCTCCGCGTCCTTCTCCGACGAGCCGGCCGTCGGGGCTGCGGCACCCTTGGGCAGATAGAGGCTCGCGACGGTGACGGCTCCACCTTCGATGTCGAGGTCTGCTTCGAGATACCTTCCCGTGGAATCGAATTCGTCGCTGGAGAATCCGACGCGCACTGCCGTCGGCTCGACTTTGCTGAGCACTCCGACGCCCGCGTGTCCCTTGACGACCGACTCCGTCATCGACAGGTGCCATCCGTCGTCGAGCAGGGGTTCGAGGACTTCCCTGGCTTGTTCTTCGTTGGCGCGGATCTCCTGCAGGAGGACGATGTCGGTTCCGGCGGAGCGCAGCCACGGAACGAATCCAGCATTGTTCTCCGAGCGCACCTTGGTGGCCGCTCGGACGCCGTTCACATTCACGGTGGTGATCGCAGTTGGCACGGTTCGCCACATTACGGCGAGCCACCGACAACGACGCCGCGTACCCCGCCGCAGGCCAATCCGGACCGAGTCCAAAAGGTAAGGCAAACCTTGCGATCGTCAAGGTTTTATGTAAACCTTGCCTAACAGAATGCGAGGTGCGAGATGTTCGTGTGTATTTGCCGGGCCGTCACGGTGGACGAGGTCCACGAGCACTGCGACGCCGGAGCCAGAACTCCCGACGCCGTCAGTGAGCGCTGCGGCGCAGGCGAAGGCTGCGGAACCTGCATCGAACGACTCACCCAGATCGTCGCCTCGCGCACCGCAGGAAGGGTCGCCACAACTAGCGCAGCCTAGCCTGACCTGCGGAAACACCACGTGCGGATATTCCCCACGGGGTCTTTTGGCGTGCTAGGTTCACTGTCACAATCAGTCCGAACCGGAGGTATGCCATGCGTGGAGACGATGAGGTCATCGCTCTACTCAACGAGCAATTGACCAGTGAACTCACCGCCATCAACCAGTACTTCTTGCACTCAAAAATGCAGGACAACTGGGGCTTGACCGAGCTCGCCTCGAAGACGAGGGCCGAATCGATCGAAGAGATGACCCACGCGGAGATCCTGACCGATCGCATCCTCTTCCTGGAAGGTCTGCCCAACTATCAGAAGCTGCTGCCGCTCCGCATCGGCCAGACTCTCCGTGAGCAGTTCGAGTCCGACCTCGCGATAGAGATCGAGGTGGTCAACCGCCTGAAGCCGGGCATCGTGCTGTGCCGCGAGAAGCAGGACATCACGACAGCCAAGATCTTCGAGGAGATCCTCAAGGACGAGGAGCACCACATCGACTATCTGGAGACGCAGCTCGAGCTGCTCGACAAGCTCGGTGAGCCGCTCTACCTGTCGAAGACGATCGCCACGCCTCCCGACGTCGGCTGATCCAGCCACTCACTCCGACATCGACCCCGGTACCAACAGGTGCCGGGGTCGATGTCGCTGAAGGTGAAGTCGCTTAGGTTGATGCCGCTTGAGTCGATGCCGATTGAGTCGATGCCGCTGTGTGGCGAGCGGCCGTGCGCCGGGCGACAGCCAGCGCCACACCCAGTACGACGATCCCGGCAACCGCGAGTCCTGCCCCGAGAACCGACGGCGCGCGGTACCCGAGACCTGCGGCGATGACAACGCCGCCGAGCCACGCGCCGAGTGCGTTCGCAATGTTGAGTGCCGAATGGTTGAGCGCCGCGGCGAGCGTCTGAGCGTCTTCGGCCACGTCCATCAGGCGGGTTTGCAGTGCGGGAACCATCGCCGTCGCGCTGACCCCGACGAGGAACGTCAGTGGAACGGCCGCCCACGGCGATGTGACGAGTGCGGCAAACAATCCGAGCACCACCGCGGTCGCGACGAGTCCCACGAGAATCGCGCGCGGCACGTGTGAATCGGCGGCAGCACCGCCGACCAGGTTGCCGACCACCATGCCGACACCGAAGACCATCAACACCACCGGAACCCAACCGACCGAGATGCCCGTGAGGCTCGTCAGCGCAGTGTTGAGGTACGTGTAGAACGCGAACATCCCGCCGAAGCCGACGACGCCGATCGCCAGCGTCAACCACACCTGAGGCCTCGTGAGTGCGCCGAGTTCGGTCATCGGATTGGTGACGGCCATGTCGTCGAGTGCGGGCAACGTGATGAACAGCGCGCCGATCGTCACGATGCCGATGATCACCACGACAACGAAAGCTGCTCTCCAACCCAGACTTTCGCCGAGCCAGGTCGCCAACGGCACACCGAGGACATTAGCTACGGACAATCCGAGGAGAACCAGCCCGACGGCCTTGGCACGGTTACGAGGTCCGGCCAGGTGCGCCGCGACGAGAGCAGCGACGCCGAAGTACGCGCCATGCGGCAGTCCGGCCACGAATCTCGCGACCATCAGCGTCCCGAAGTCGGGCGCCAACACAGTGGCCGCATTGCCGACCGTGAAAGCCACCATCAACCCGATCAACAACGTGCGACGAGACATCCGCGCGGTCAGTGCGGCGATGAGAGGCGCCCCGACCACCACCCCGAGTGCGTAGGCCGAGACGACGTAGCCCGCAGTCGGCTCGGAGACATGCACCGAGGACGCGATGTTCGGCAGTAAGCCCATCGCGACGAACTCCGTGGTGCCGATCCCGAACCCGCCCAGCGCCATCGCCAGCATGGCGAACCGACGAGTTGTGTTGGAGTGGACCACGTTACTGCTGTTCCCGGCCATGTTCGTCTCGGTTGGGGCGGTTGAGGATATTCACGCTGCAACGAGCACGCCAGTGGGCGTGATTCCGTCGTCAACGGTGACATCGTTCACACCCCGCCTGCGCAGGGGTTCCGAGTCAGGCGGCGGGTGCGCCCGCCGTCGTTGATTTCGGGGTGGCACCCTGCTGCTGCGTCGACGCACCGGGGGTCGACTCGTCAGATGTCGACTTGTCGCGTGTCGACTCCCCCGATGTCGACTGCTCCGATGTTGACTGCTCCGGCGTCGGCTTCTCGGGTGCAGGCTTCTCCGGTGTCGACTCTCCTGGTCCAGGCTTCGGCGCATGCGCGCCGCCGGGAGCCTCAACCGGCTGCGAAGAGCCGCCGAGCGGCGCCTGTGGTTGCAGTGAGCCGCTGCCGGCAGGAGGCGTCGACGCAGCTTCGGTACCGGTCCCGTCACCTGTGCCTGCACCGCCCGAGCCGACAGGATCGTCGACGCCTTGTCCGCCGGAGATTCCCCCGCCGGAGATTCCATCAGTACCCGAGGCGCTGCGCGCTTCGGGCCCGCCGAGAGTCTTCGCGGTGTCCACGGCCCCCGGGGCGTCGGCAATCTTCTCCGATGCCGACAGCGCCACCACTGACGCGGTCTGGCTGGTGGTCGTCGGGGTGCGCAGCGACGCGAGCCACTCTTCGAACGCGACCAGCGACGGTCGGTACGCGGGTCCGGGAATGCCGGTGACATCGCGGCCGGTCAGTGTGTAGGCCCAGAACTTTCCGAAGTTCACCGGCATCGACGCGATGCTCCTGACACTGGTCCGCAACGCGTCGACGCCCTGACCCCAGAGCACCGGGTTCCACGTGAACAGCCCCTGTGCCATGTTCTGGAACGTGTAGACGTCGGTGAGCACCCCGCCGTAGCCGAGGTCGGGCAACTGCGGGAACCAACCCATGGCCCACCGGATCGGCGGCTGGAAGTCCGCCAGTGTGATGCCGAGGATGTCCGGGAACTTCCACCGCTTGCTCACGAGGTCGGGCACGGTCCAGCCGAGACCGAGCTTGTCGACGAACTGCTGGGTGAGGACCCATGCCGACGATGGCACGACGAGCTGGCAGGTGTTGACCTCAGCGGTGGTGTCCTGGCAGCCCAACGGTTTGACTCCCCAGGCGTCCCACAGGGCTCCTTTGGTGGCGGGCAGATACATGTAGAGCGGATACAGACCGTGCTTGACCCAGTAGCCCGCGAGGCCGTCGAGGGCTCCGATCGGGTCGTGAAGCGGGTCGGGAAGATCACAGATCGGATCGCCCGTGAAGCACACGGTGGTCACCGGAATCCCGCCGAAGTCGTCGACGTCGCGTCCACCCGCCATGGTCAGGCCGGGGATCACGCCGATCAGAACGCGTTCGATGCCCTGTCCGTAGAGAGTTCCCGCTTGCCTTGGATCGGAGTAGAGCAGTCCGGACACGCCGGTCGATGAGATCTCGTAACCAGAAGTGTTGCCGGTGCCGATATCGGTGAGTACGTCGCCGCCGATTCCCGCGCCCTGGGAGTACCCGACGATCACGACCGGTTTGCCATCACACTGCGCCTGATAATTCGCCACGGTCGACATCGTTGCGGCGACGCCCTGCGACTGACTGTCATCGAAGCCGAAGGCACCCAACGGCCAGATCGACGCCGGATACTCGACACGCTCGACGGTGTAGCCGGCATATTGAGGTTGGCGCGTGACGCCGTCGAGCAGATGCCCCTGGGGATCCCACGTACCGCCGACGAAGACGAGCGCGCCGTTGCCACAGCCGTCATCGGCGGCCTCGGCTCGCGCGACACCCGCGCCGGAGGTTTGACCTATGGCGAGAAGAACCGCTGCGACTGCGGCGAGTCCGAGTGTGCTCGCCGCCGTGATCGATCGCCGGAAACCGAAGTGACCACCCATTCGTTCTCCACCAATCCGGCCGATCTGTGCCGCGTCGCCGCGAGGTCGTCGGCGTCCGCTCCGGCCGAGTTACTCGCGAATGTTCGGATCGTAGAAGTCTGTGACCCACGCCACAAGAGAATCCGACGGCCGAACGGCGAACCGACGACGATGGACGGCAGATTCGACTGTTCGGACTACACGAGAGAGCTTCAATTGCGGCCTTTTCGCCGCCCGCGCGCAGTGTCGCCGCTGCGACCCCTTGTCCACCCCAAGAACCAGGCTGCGTCGGAGGGTTCTCACTTCATTTCGGCCGTGTTATATCCTTGACGCCAGGTCATGAGTATCAGCGCAAAGCCCCGGCTCGCTGATCGGCAACCCTCCAACCGCGGTGGGGTGCTCCGGGTGA
>NZ_DLSO01000033.1:23389-23895 GCF_002500165.1 Gordonia sp. UBA7860
GCGGTGGGGTGCTCCGGGTGATGACCGGGTTGTGGGACCCCGTTCTGCGACGATCAATTCGTCGATGATGGTTTCGGGTCCCCGGCAAGCGCGGGTCCGAAGGTCGGACCCCAACAGGGTCGTCGTGCCCTGCCGACCGTAGAAAGTGATGCGTATTCAATGTCTGACGTCGACGTCGACCAGAATCCAGCCGACAACTGGAGTTTCGAGACCAAGCAGATTCACGCAGGCCAGACAGCCGACGCGGCGACCAACGCCCGCGCTCTGCCGATCTACCAGACCACGTCGTACACGTTCAACGACACCACCCATGCCGCGAATCTGTTCGGCCTTGCCGAGCCAGGCAACATCTACACGCGCCTGATGAACCCGACACAGGATGTCGTCGAGCAGCGTCTCGCTGCTCTCGAGGGCGGTGTCGCGGCGCTGCTCGTCGCGTCGGGTCAGGCTGCGGAGACGTACTCGATCCTGAACATCGTCGAGAACGGCGGGCACGTCGTGTCGAG
>NZ_DLSO01000033.1:24122-24376 GCF_002500165.1 Gordonia sp. UBA7860
AAGGGCGGGCACGTCGTGTCGAGCCCCCGCCTCTACGGCGGAACTTACAACCTCTTCCACTACACGCTGCCCAAGCTCGGCATCGAGGTCACGTTCGTCGAGGATCCGGAAGATCTCGACTCGTGGCAGGCCGCAGTCCGCGACAACACGCGCGCGTTCTACGGCGAGTCGATCTCCAACCCGAACAACGAGATCCTCGACATCGAGGGCATCTCGGAGGTCGCACATCGCAACGGCGTGCCGCTCATCGTCGA
>NZ_DLSO01000189.1:0-5370 GCF_002500165.1 Gordonia sp. UBA7860
TTGCAATATTACAGCTTTTACCTGACATAAGGTAAATTATCGGCTAAACATATGGCTAGATTCTGGCCAGTCTAGCGGCTAGGCTGAATGCATGACGACAGTGCCTCTCGGTGAAGCCAAGGACAAGCTCTCCGCGCTCATCGACAGCGCCGAGAGCACGCACGACATCATCACGATCACCAAGCACGGCAAACCTGCCGCGGTGCTGATGTCGGCTGACGACCTCGAATCGCTGCACGACACGATCTACTGGCTCTCACGCGCCGGCATCCGCGAAGCTGTCGCGGCTGCCGACGTCGAGTACGCCGCCGGCCACACCGTTTCCCTCGAGGACCTGCGCGCCGAACACGGTATGCCGCCCCAGTGAGCGACAATCCCACGGACTCGGCCGATGAGTACCACGTCGAGGTCGCATCCCCCGCACGCCGCGATCTCGGGCGTCTACCATCCCGGATCGTCCACGCTGTCATCGAATTCATCTCCGGGCCCCTCGCAGGCAACCCGCACCGCCTCAGCAAACCGCTCCGCGACGACCTCGAAGGCCTTCACAGCGCACGCCGCGGCGACTACCGCATCCTGCTGCGCACCGACGATCCCAACCACACCATCGTCATCGTCAAGATCGACCACCGAGCCCACGCCTACCGCACCTAACCCACAGCGCCACAACACGTCCCTGACACCATGAGGAGCATCGTGAACGACTCCGGCCGGACACTCGACCACGCCATCGACGCGCTCTACGACCCCATCAACGCCCTGCAACGCCAGGTCCTCGACATCGAGCGCAGCTACCGCGACCTCGCCCAACGCGACGACCTCGCCACCGACACCCTTGGGGCGCCCACCACTCCCGCCGAAGCCATCGCCGGCATCACCGAAGCACTGGCATCTCTCCGCGATGCGCTCCGCGCCGCTGAAGGACACCGCGACACTGCCAAGCAGCATGCAGCACGCCTCTACATCGACCACTGACACCTGTCAGAGGCCACCGGCACAATTAGTGCGAAGCCCTCCATCCGCAAGCCATCGACCGCGAGGTGTTGGGCATGCAGGTGGCCACCAGTGAGACCAAGGCATCGTGGAACACCTTCTTCGCCGACCTGGTGGCCCGCGGCCTGGGCGGGGTATGTCGGGGCGGTGTGGGCGACGGAGAAGGGGCTGGGCCTGGGGTCGAGACGTGCGCACCTCAATGTGCGCGCCCGGGATGCGGGGTCAGTCGCGGCCGCGGTTGGATGTCTAGTGTTCGGGATGCTCGGCTAGGTCGCGGGCATCGACCGCTGCGTTGTGCTCGTCGTCAGCGGCGTTGTGCTCGGACCTCGGCGGACTCGCGGTGGACAAGGCCCCGCCCCGGGGCGGAACGTTCGGCGGCCATGGCATGTATCGACGCCGCGCGTTCATGTGCCAGAACAGCGTCATCATGTCGTTGAGCTGCGGACGCGTGTGCAGCGACGGCGCGCGTCATCGACTCCCGGGCATGTGCCGCAGCTGCTGCCGCGGTTTCCGCCGTGGCCGGTTCGCCATCGGCCAGCCGCTGGCGACGTCGTTTCAACTGCTCCAGTCTCGCAGCATCCTTGCCCTGGGCATCTTGGCTCCCTGAGTCAGGTCTGTCGTCATCCACGAATCGATTCTCCCAGCTCGTTGCCGCTGGCGTACCCCGATCACGCAGGTGGCCTGGTTGGGGCACGACGATGACGTGGGCTCGTCGCCGCCAGCACGCGACTACGCGCCGGCGACGGCATGCGCCGAGACTTCGATCACCTCATCCTCACCGCACCCCAGCCCACCGGCCACCCCCAGCCCACCGGCCACCCCCGAGGTCACCACGCCAACGCACCGCCACCACGACGGACCGACCTCGCCCACCCAGTAGCCGAGCATGCCCCGGACAGCACAGTGCAAGAGTTTCCGACATCCCCAACCACATCTGATTTGACGAATCGACGATCCACCAGCTCGAATGCGAATCGCGCAATCGAATGCGCAATCTCGAACGTGGTCTCGTATGACCGTCAGGGGAGGTCTTCCAGCACAGACCCGATGAAGGGCCGCGGCGCCTGACGTCCTCGCTCAACCCCATCGATGTCGGGCAGGCGACCATGACAAAATGGGTAGGGCGGTGCAGCAGGCAGCCGTCGTCATGTCGTCGGTCGGGACCGTGGCCGCTCATCAACTGTGTGGCCCCCTTCGATGGAAGCGAGAGTCACCAGTGCAGCCAAACAACCCTGACGCCGTGGTCGACCCTGACGCGGTGGTCGTCGACGACAGCGGAGACAACGCCGGCCGTGCGTTGCTGACCATCGTCTCCGCCCAGCACGAAGAACTGGTGATCCTGACCGTCCAAGGCAGCATCGACGTGCTCACCGCACCACAACTGTCCGAAGCAGTGACGAACGCGTTGACCGGTCAACCGCGCGGCCTGATCATCGACCTGACCACCACCGACTTCCTGGCCTCGGCCGGCATGGCCGCACTCGTCGCCGCGCACGAGGCCATCGCACCGACCGGACTGTTCGGAGTCGTCGCCGCCGCACCCGCGACGTCCAGGCCCCTGACACTCATGGGCCTGGACCAGACGATCGTCCTCTACCCCTCCCTCGCCCACGCCGTCACCGCCATGACCGACCCCACCGAAATGACCGGCACCCCGACTGGGTAAACACGGCGCGTGGACTCATCACAGCACCTCGATGGCGACTCCACCGGTGACTTCAAGCGCTCGGTCGCGGCCACCGCCGAAGCCGCCTACACACTGCGCGAACTGTTCACCCTCTGGGTGACTGCCACTGTCGACGCCGACACCGAACGCCGCGGCGACATCATCCTGGCCGTCTACGAAGCAGTCGCCAACGCCACCGAACACGCCTGCAAGAACTCCGCCGAACCCGCAACGGTCACCGTGCACAGCCGACACCGACCCAACGGCGCCCTCGAAATCACCGTCACCGACACCGGCACCTGGGACCCCAGCCCCTCAGAGCGCTTCCGCGGCCGCGGACTAGCACTCATCACCGCGCTCAGCGACACCCACGCACTCACCACCGGACCCGACGGCACCACCGTCACCATGTGCTGGCAACCGATGCCTGTCGTGACGTCATAACACAACATTATCGGCCATTTGTGTTGTGGCACAACGTAATTTGTCACCAGTGACGAAAGTGTACGGGAATCACGGGGTCGGGCGCATCGACGTGGTGCGAACGGTCATGGCACGACCAGCACATCTAGTGCCCGTTGTCGCCAAACCTTGGGCCATCACCGACTTGCCCCGGTTGCTCACGCACACAAACAGAACCGAGTGTGGTGTGCTCATCGCACGCTCGAGGTGTCGTCGGCAGGCGCGATCTCGGCCAGCAAGTCGACCACGAGCGAACGAATCTGATCGCGAATCGGGCGGACGGTATCGATGCCTTTGCCGGCAGGGTCGTCTAGGGCCCAGTCGCGGTAGCTGACGCCGGGGAAGACCGGGCAAGCGTCGCCGCAGCCCATGGTGATGACCACGTCGGAGGATTCGACGGTGTCGGGGGTGAGGATCTTCGGTGATTGGTCGGAGATGTCGATACCGACCTCGGCCATTGCCTTCACAGCGGCGGAATTGATGGCGTCGGCGGGGGCCGACCCCGCGGAACGAACCTCGACCCGACCGCCGCCCAGGGCGGTCAAGAACCCAGCAGCCATCTGAGACCGGCCAGCGTTGTGGACGCAGACAAACAACACGCTCGGTGTCTGTGCAGACATGGGAGCAGCTTCCTTTTCGGTGTGAAGGGGTTATGCAGGGTGCGGGGCGAGCTCGTCGAGCAACCGTTGAACGCGGGTGTCGAGGTCATCGCGGATTGCGCGCACTCGGTCTAACGGGAGGCCTTCGGGATCGGTGACTGTCCAGTCGAGGTACCGCTTGCCCGGATAGATGGGGCATGCATCACCGCAACCCATCGACACCACGACATCGGCGGCGGCGACGACATCGTCGGTCAGCGGTTTGGGGAAGTCGTTGCCCAGGTCGATCCCGATCTCGGTCATCGCCTCGACCACGGTGGGGTTGATCGAATGGACCGGCGCGGAGCCCGCCGATCGGACATGGACGCGGCCACCGGCCCGGTGGGTCAACAGACCTGCGGCCATCTGCGACCGGCCGGCATTGTGCACACACACGAACAACACCTCGGGCACGTCTTTGGCGATCGCCCCGCCGGATTGCGCCAGTGCGCGCAACCGGTCGGCAGCGAACCGGCTCGCCAACGAGGTGAGATGAGCCTGTACCCGCGAGGTACGGCGCAGCGCCGCATACGACTCAAAGACGCAGCGCTCCACCGTCTGCCGCGACACCACGCCCTCGTACTTCGCGGCCAAGTCCGCGGCAATACGACCGAGCACCACGTGGGGCATGAGCAGTTCGGGCTGTGCGCGATGCTCTCCTGCCGCCAGGCGTTGATCCAGGGTCGAGTCGTCCATCACTGTGCCTCCGTGACCGTACTCGGCTGAGCTGTCGACCGCGGGGCGGTGAAGCGTTTACGCAACGCCAGCGAGACGTAGACCAATCCCACGAGGACCGGCACCTCGATCAGCGGTCCCACCACCCCGGCCAGGGCCTGGCCCGAGGTGGCCCCATACGTCGCGATCGCGACTGCGATGGCCAGTTCGAAGTTGTTGCCTGCGGCGGTGAACGCCAGCGTGGTGGTGCGTTCATACCCGAGCTTCATGACAGCGCCGAACGCGTACCCGCCACCCCACATCACTGCGAAGTACACCAGCAACGGGACCGCGATCCGGACCACGTCGAGGGGTTGCGACGTGATCTGATCACCTTGCAGGGCAAAGAGAATCACGATGGTGAACAGCAACCCGTACAACGCCCACGGACTGATCCTGGGAATGAACTGCGATTCGTACCAGTCGCGTCCCTTGCTCCGCTCCCCTAAATACCGGGACAGGAACCCGGCGACCAGTGGGATACCCAGGAAGATCAGCACCGATTTGGCGATCTGCCACGGCGAGGCGTCGATCGTTGTCTGTTCCAGACCCAGCCAACCCGGTAACACCGAGAGATAGAACCAGCCCAGGACCGCGAACATCACGACCTGGAACACCGAATTGATCGCCACCAACACGGCGGCCGCTTCACGATCACCGCACGCCAGGTCATTCCAGATGATGACCATCGCGATGCACCGCGCCAACCCGACGATGATCAACCCGGTGCGGTACTCGGGCAGGTCGGCCAGGAAAATCCAGGCCAGCGCGAACATCAACGCCGGGCCGACAACCCAGTTCAGAACCAGCGACCCGATGAGCAGGCGCTTGTCCCCGGTCACGGTGTCGAGGCGGTCGTAGCGAACCTTCGCCAGTACCGGATACATCATGATCAGC